>CAZCVU010000369.1:0-3273 GCA_964501745.1 uncultured Flavobacteriales bacterium
TGGCGATGATAATCTCGATGCCGCCAAAATCCTTCGCGGATGCGCTCTGGGGTATGGCGGCGAGCGCCAATCCCATCATGCCTGCCGCCACGCCGATAAATCGCAGCGACCGCTTCAATTGGTCTTTTTTCATGGTCTATTTTCTCCCTGTTTGGTTAACGCCTCCGACACGCTTTGTGTCTTGGACATAACGACAGCTCACACCGAATAACCTTGCTGCCACTTCTCGCCGCTGCTTTGTCGCAGAAGTTCTTATAGGTGGCGCAAGTGTAGTCCCAGTCCCGGCTTCTCAACAATATGTTTCTCCGAGCAACGATTCGCGCGAACACACGTAGATGTGTTGAGTTTCGCCAAATGCGCCGATCTGCATCTAGTAGCCACTGATAGCCGCCGCCGCGCGTTGCAGGAACGACGGTCACGCTGCAGCGAAAAAAAAGGAGGACGAAATTCTCGCCCTCCCTCCACAATCTCGTGGATTAGCTCAAACTTGCAGTGATCTATTTGCCAACCTGGACGCGTTGCAGTTTCTTACCCCAGGCCCGCCGATCGATCTTGTCGAACTTCAGGTAATACATGCCGGCAATCGCCTCGGGCGACATCAGGTTGAAATAGGTGCCGAACTTGTCCTGCCGCTGCTTGGCGGCGTATTTAGCCTGAATTTGGCCGTGGGTCGGGACGATGCCGTTGTTGACATGCTCGCCCTCCTGCATCTCCAGGCCAATGGCCTCGTTGATGAAGGCTTCGGCAGCTTCCTTATGCTTGGATCCCTTGACGACCCCAAGATAGCCAAAGGATGGTACGCCCGTTTTCCCGTCGATCGTGATGTGGCGGACCGCCATCGGCACGCCAGCGTCGAGAATTCGAATGGCCCCGTTGCCGGCCGTCATTGAGGCGTAGATATCACCGTTCTTCATCGCCTGCGACATTGGCGTGAAGTCTGCAAACGAGTGCACATGATCGGCGAACTTCCTGAGGACCGGAAGCGCCGGGTCGATGTTCTGCTCATCGCCGCCGTATTTCTTGGCCAGCGAAACGATGTAGGCGACCGCATTGTAGCTTGTGAGCGTCGGGAAGATGACCTTGCCCTTAAGCTTGGGATGCAGCAGATCCTCGACCTCCGTTGGTGCCGGAATACCCAACTCCGCGAACTTCTCGTGGTTCCAGATGATCGCCGCATGCGTACTCCAGTATCCGATCTTGTAGTCGTTATACATGCCGCGATTGAGGAACTGCTTGTTGGGAATGTTGTTCAAGTTCAACTTCTCGACGAATCCACCCTCCAACATTTCCGGAAACACGTGGTCGGTAATCTCGACGACGTCGAAGGTGGGCGAACCCTTGGCCGCGATCATCTTGGCCAGGAACTCTTCCGAGCGCCCGCCGATGAACTTGAGCTTGACGTTCATCTTCTCCATCGCCGGACCGACTTCCTCGCGGAACCTGATTTCCCAGGTCGAGGGGAAGGTGGCGATGGTGAGCTCGATGCCCTTGAAATCCTTCATTTGAGCAGTTGCGTTCTGGGGTATGGCGGTTAGCGCCAGACCCATCACGCCTGCCGCCATACCAAGCAGGCCTAGCGATTTTCTAAATGCACCTTTCTTCATGGTCTACTTCCTCCCTAGTTGATGAACTGGACTAGTTGATTTACCGACTACCTAGCCGCTGCCACCGCCCCGCAACAGGATGTCGAGACCGACCAGTCGCTGGACGCCGAGCAGCACAAAGAGCGACCCTACACAGACGAGGGACGCCATTGCCGGCACCGTCGGGTCGAAGTCCTGGGTAATCGTGTGCAGGACTTGGACCGGAAACGGCGTCGTGTCGGGGCCCGCCAGGAACAGCGAGATCGTCACGTCGCCGAACGAGATCAAGAAGGCATACAGCCCACCGGCGTAGATGCCCGGCATGATGATGGGCAGCGTGATGCGCATGAAGGTGCGCATGCGGCTGGCGCCGTGGATCAGGGCAGCCTCTTCCATGGCCGGGTTGAAGCGTTGAAGTTGTACGCCGACGGCGCTGATGACGTAGGGCACCGCGACGAACACATGGCCGAGAACCAGCCCCGAAAAACTGCCGACGAAGTTGATGTTAAACACCTCGGCGGCAAGGTGATAGGCCTGCAGGAAGGCGACGCCGATAACGATGAACGGTATTTGCAAGGGTGCGCGGAACAGCGTGCCCATGAGGATCTTGCCGCGCCAGTCACTGCGGATCAGGCCGAGCGCGGCCGGCACCCCGATCAGCAGGCCGCAGGCCGCCGAAATCGAGGCCATCGATAGGCTGACCCAAAGCGACTGCCAGAGGCGTGGATGGATACTCAGATACCATTGCAGCGAGAAGCCGCGCGGCGGGAAGGTCAGGAAAGCGCGTGATTCAATGAGGGTGCCGGGGTCAACCGAGGCACCGACGACGATGATGATCGGTGCATAGATGACTGCGACGACGGCGGCGACCCAGAGGTTCAGACACCAGCCGCCCAGCGACTTGCGCCAGCGTGAGAAGGGATTGTTAAATCCCACGCTCGCCACAGGGGTCACGGATTGCAGACCAGTCGTTGCCGTTTGCTCGCTCATGTCACCGCCAGTCTCGCCGCATGGACCCGTGTGACCAGGATTACGGATACGATGTTGACGGTGAACACGAAGAGCATCAGCAGTGCCGAAAGGGCTGCCGACATGCCGTATTCAGCGTGCAACATGAGCGATTGCTGGATCAGTACGGGCAGCGTGAAGATCTTGCCGCCGCCAAGCACCAACGCCGAGACGAAGGCGCCCATGATGATGTTGAATAGCAGCAGCGACGTGCTGATGATGCCCGGCAGGCTCAACGGTATGACGACCCGCCAGTAGACCCGCCAGCGTTTAGCGCCGTGAATCTCGGCCGCCTCTTCCATACTGCGCGGCACCGTCTGGATGACGCTGAACAGCATCAGCGTCATGAAGGAGATGCCGAGATGCGTCAGTCCGAAGATGACGCCGGGTATGGTGCCGATGATACCGATCGTGTCCTCAATGATGCCGATCCACAGCAGAAAACGGTTCAACGCGCCGTTGGCGGCGAACAGGATGATCATGCCGAGAATCTTGATCGCCACCGAGAGGAAGGCCGAGACAATGATCGCGGCCAGCACGATCATGGCCCAGCGTGACGACATCCTGGCGATCCGGTAGGCCACCGGAAAGGCGACAAACAGCGTCAGCAGCGTGACGGAGGCCGACAGAGTGAAGTTGAGGACAAGCGATTCGTAATAGAACGAATCGGTAAACGCGAGCA
>CAZCVU010000370.1:0-3245 GCA_964501745.1 uncultured Flavobacteriales bacterium
AGCGGTGGACGCGCATCTGAGAGACCGCCTTCCCTACAATGAGATATTTCGGCTGCGTCACAAGGAAGGCCACTACATTTGGGTGCGGGCAAGAGGTGAGGCAATTTGGGATGACCAAGGTGAGCCGGTGCGGATGGCTGGTTCTATTAGCGACATCTCTGAACGGAAGGCTGCGGAGGAATTGGTGTCCCGAGCCGAAGGGCGACTATTCGATGCATTAGACAATTTGCCGGTTGGATTTTTACTCTGCAATAACGAGCGACGTGTCGTTTATTTCAACAAAGCGCTGGTTGATGTCTGGCCTCATCAGAAGGAGCGTCTGCGAATTGGCGCCCAATATGAGGATCTGATTCGCGCTAACATTAGACATAATTCGCCGTCGCGCGACGCCAATGAAATTGACGAATTGATTGCCGCACGATTCGATATAATCGAAGGACTTGAAGTATTGGAAGGCGAACGTCGGCTTCCCGGCGGCAAGTGGTTCCATAGCATAGACCGGAAAACGCCCCACGGTGATTATGTCTCGCTCCGTACGGATATCACCGAACGCAAGCAGACCGAGACGGCGCTTGGCAATAGCGAGAGGCGGTTCCGTGATTTTGCGGAAACCGCTTCCGATTGGTTGTGGGAAACCGATGCCGAGGGTCGATTTACCGTTGCGACGGAAGCCTTCTACGAAGCCTCCGGTCTTCGCCCGGAAGATTTGATCGGCAAGACCAGGCGCGAGGTCAACGAAAGCTTTTACAGAAGTGTGGAAGCGGGCGGAGAAGAGGGGCAGGAGGACCATCTTGCGGCCTTCGATCGGAAAGAGGAATTCCGCGATGAGCTCATCGAGTATCCACGTGCAGACGGCACTACGTTGTATTTTCTGACGAACGGCCGGCCAGTGTACGACGAGGGTGGAGAATTCCAAGGTTACCGGGGAACGGCGGTCGATATCACCGCTCGCCGGAAGGCCGATGAAGACGTTCGCTTAGCGTTGCTCGAAGCCGAACATGCCAATCAAGCCAAGACGAATTTCATGGCCATGATGAGCCATGAACTTCGCACCCCATTGGCCGCGATCATCGGGTTTTCGGAAACCATGTCCGAGCAATATTTCGGCGCCCTTGGATCGCAACAATATGTCGAATACGCGGCCGATATCAAAGCCAGCGGCGAGCATCTGCTTCTCCTGATCAACGATCTCCTGGATTTATCGACGATCGAAGCCGGCAAACATCAACTTCACAAGGAAAGCCTGAATTTTCATGACATAGTCACGCAGTGCGATCTGATGGTCATGGGACAAGCAGCAAGAAAGGAGATCACCTATTTCAGCGAAGTGACGGATGGTCTACCACCCATCACGGCGGACCAACGCGCACTCAAGCAGATATTGCTAAATATCATGACAAACGCCATCAAGTTCACGCCTAAGGGCGGTAAAATCAGTCTAAAAGTGACGGCGTCGGAGGAGACTCTAATCGTCACCATCCGCGATACCGGAATCGGTGTTCCGAAAGAGAAATTGGATGATCTCACCATACCGTTCGTAAGAGGAGAGTCCGACTACCGCAAGGCCCAGGAAGGCGCCGGCCTCGGATTGGCGATTGTGAAATCGTTGGTCGAGCTACATGACGGTGAACTATCCATCGAAAGTGAAGTTGGGAAGGGAACAACGGTTTCAGTTTCGTTGCCCTGTGATAGGTCGTGACTAAACCGGGGCGGTAGAGTCCGCAATCGGTCAAAAGCAGAGATTTTCGACCGCTGGAAACTTCGTCTGCTTTGCCCCAGAGTTCAGACATCGAACCTGCGACTTCCCAGGATCAATGGATGGACGACCGCTTACCTGCCAACACCACCGTGCCTCGCGCCGACCCGCGACCCAAGCGCGTCGGGCTTCTGTTGCCTTTCACCACGGGCCATTTCGCCAATGACTGGGCGCCCACGGCGATATGGCTGATCGTGCCGGCGGTGGCTGTCGCCATGGATCTATCGCCCGCCGAGGTCGGTCTGCTGTTCACTATTCACAGCACCGGCTCGGCGCTCGCCTTCCTGCCTGCCGGCGTGCTGGCGGACCGGGTCGACAATCGCGGTCGGCTTTTGCAGATGACCTTCTGGTGGGTGGCCGCGGGCTACGCCCTTGCTGCCTTCGCGCCGGGATATTGGTTGCTCGCCCTGCTGCTGGCCTTTGGCGGCATGGGCGACGCGGTGTGGCATCCCATTGCCACCGGCGTTCTGGTGCAGCAAGCACCGTCAAACCGGGCTCAAGCGCTCGGCGTCCATGCCATTGGCGGGTCGCTTGCGGCCGTGTTGGCGCCCTTGAGCATTGGCATTCTGCTCGCCTTCGTTGGGTGGCGCGAGGCCTTGCTCATTTCTGTCATCCCCGCAGCCATCATGGGGCTTTTGTTCCTGCGCATCGCCAAGCATGTACCGCCGCCAACCCAGAGCTCGTTGTCACGGACCGACGCAAGCGCTTTGTGGCGCGTCTGGATGCGGCCCGCCGGTCTCGCTCTGATCGTCAGGATCTGCGCCTACAGCATGGCAATGATAGCGCTGCTTAGCATGACCCCCTTATTCCTGCAGACCGTGCATGGATTGACGTCGACGGTGACCGGCATCGCTTTCTCTCTGATGCTGCTCTTTGGCGCCTTGCTTCAGCCCTTCGTCGGAAAATTGTCCGACAGGATCGGACGACGGCCCGTGTTCGTCACCGGCAATGTGATCGCCGCCGTCGCCGGCGCCAGTATCGCCCTGGCAGGTGGACCGGCGACCGCCATTGCGGCGATGGTGGTCACCGCGACAGCCTTGGTCGGTATTCGGTCCGTGGTGCTCGCCTCGACGGTGGATCATTCAGGCAAGCGCGAGGCGACGACCTTGGGCTTCACTTTCGCGGTTATGGACGGCGTCGGAGCACTAGGCGCGGTCAGCGCCGGCGTACTCGGCAATTTCGATCTGCATTATGCTTTCATATTGGTGGCATGCCTTTGCTCGTTCGCCGTCGCCATGGCATTTGTCAAATCCCACGGCGAAGCGGGAGAGGAATAATGTCTCGCATCGATGCGAACAAGCCAGAGTACCGGCTTGGGGGTCAATCTTTGCGCCCGATCAAACACCCACCAAATGTCTGGATTGAGTCAGAACCGGACATTCGCGGGGCTTTGGCAATTCGTCTACTTTCAGGCCCTAAGCAGACGTCGGCGAGTCCAATGTCCGCTTAGTGCTTAATTGACCTAGCCCCCTTAACCGGATCCACGGTG
>CAZCVU010000371.1:0-3244 GCA_964501745.1 uncultured Flavobacteriales bacterium
ACAAGGAATACCAGATCATGCGCAACGCCTCGATTGCGGTGCTGCGCGAGATCGGCGTCGATACTGGCGGCTCCAATGTCCAGTTTGCGGTCAACCCCGAAGACGGTCGGCTGGTTATCATCGAGATGAACCCACGTGTATCGCGCTCCTCCGCGCTCGCCTCCAAGGCCACCGGCTTCCCGATCGCCAAGATCGCTGCCAAGCTGGCAGTCGGCTACACGCTCGACGAACTTGCAAACGACATCACGCGCGTGACGCCAGCCAGCTTCGAGCCGACCATCGACTATGTCGTCACCAAGATGCCCCGCTTCACATTCGAGAAGTTTCCCGGCGCCGAACAGACGCTGACGACTGCCATGAAGTCGGTCGGCGAGGCCATGGCGATCGGCCGAACCTTTGCGGAAAGCGTGCAGAAGGCACTGCGATCGATGGAAACCGGGCTCACTGGCTTCAACGAGCTCGAGATCGCTGCCGCTGGCGACAAGGAGGCAGTCCGTGCCGCGTTGTCGCTGCCGCGGCCGGACCGGCTGCTGACCGTGGCGCAAGCGGTGCGCCACGGGCTTTCACAACAGGAGATCCATCAGGCCTGTGGGATCGACCCATGGTTCCTTGAGCAGGTCAGCAATATCGTCCGAACCGAAGCCGCCGTGTGCGCAAATGGCCTGCCCGATGGCGCCGCGGGCTGGCTTGAGCTGAAGAAGCTTGGCTTTAGCGACGCCAGACTCGGCGAACTCGCCGGGGTCGAAGAGGCTATGGTCACAGCGGCGCGTCGGAAAGCAGGCGTTGCCCCCGTATTCAAGCGGATCGACACCTGCGCCGGTGAGTTCGCTTCACCCACGCCATACATGTACTCGGCCTATGAAAGCGATAGCGGCGGGCCTGGCGCGCCGCATTCGGAGACCGAGGTTTCCGAGCGCCGGAAGGTGGTGATTCTGGGTGGCGGACCCAACCGTATCGGCCAAGGCATCGAGTTCGACTATTGCTGTGTTCATGCCGCCTATGCGCTGGCGGAGGCCGGCTGCGAGACGATCATGGTCAATTGTAATCCCGAAACCGTTTCCACCGACTACGACACCTCCGATCGGCTCTATTTCGAACCTTTGACAGCCGAAGACGTCATCGAACTGGCGTCTGCGGAACAGCAAAAGGGCGATCTTCTTGGCGTCATCGTCCAGTTCGGCGGACAGACCCCGCTCAAGCTCGCACATGCGCTGGAGGCAGCGCAGATTCCGATCCTAGGAACCTCGCCCGACGCCATTGATCTGGCGGAGGATCGCGAGCGCTTCCAGAAGCTGCTGCAGCAACTGGACCTCAAGCAGCCGGCGAACGGCACGGCGACATCCGAGGAAAAGGCGCTCGCGGTCGCGCAATCGATCGGCTATCCGGTCGTGATCCGGCCGTCCTACGTGCTTGGCGGCCGGGCGATGGAAATCGTTCATGAAGAGGAGGCGCTGAAGCGCTACATAAAGACGGCGGTCAGAGTCTCTGGCCAAAATCCGGTATTGATCGACCGCTATCTGCGGGATGCTATCGAAGTCGATGTCGACGCCCTCGCCGACGGCGAGCAGGTACACATCGCCGGTATCATGGAACATATCGAAGAGGCGGGCATCCATTCCGGCGATAGTGCATGCTCGCTGCCGCCCTATTCGTTGTCAGCGGCCGTGCTGGAAGAAATTGGCCGGCAGACGGAAGCACTTGCCCGTGCGCTCGGCGTCATCGGCCTGATGAATGTCCAGTACGCCGTGAAAGACAGCACAGTCTACCTGATCGAGGTAAACCCGCGCGCGAGCCGAACCGTACCGTTCGTCGCCAAAGCGACGGGCGTTCCAATCGCCAAGATCGCGGCACGCGTCATGGCCGGCGAGAAGCTAGCGGATTTCATGCTCAAAGCGGAGGCAACCGCGGCGCATGTCGCCGTCAAGGAATCGGTGTTTCCGTTCGCGCGCTTTCCCGGCGTCGACGTGATGCTGGGGCCGGAAATGAGATCGACAGGCGAGGTGATGGGCCTGGATAGCGACTTTGGCCGCGCTTTCGCCAAATCCCAACTCGGTGCCGGCGTCGACTTACCAACCGCGGGCACGGCCTTCATATCGGTCAAAGACGATGATAAGACGGCCATGATCAAGTTGGCGCAGGAGTTGATCGGGCTCGGCTTCAAGGTTATTGCCACAAGCGGCACGGCAGCGTTCCTGAAGAACGCAGGGCTGCCTGTCGAGCGCATCAACAAGGTGCTCGAGGGGCAACCGCATATCGTCGATGCAATGGTTGAGGGAAAGGTGCAGCTCGTCTTCAATACTACCGAGGGCGCCAAGGCGATCAAAGACAGCTTCAGCCTGCGGCGAACGACGCTGATCAACGGCATTCCATACTACACGACCGTAGCCGGCGCGCGGGCTGCAGTGCAGGCGATCGAAGCATTGAAGCACGGCTCCCTTGATGTTGCGCCACTGCAATCCTATTTTAAGGGGTCGTTCTAGCGTTCTTCCCGACTCATGTGCGGGTATTCTTGCTTGATGGCTCGTGATTTGCGGGCCAGGGGAATGAGTTTTTGCTTCTGAGTGTGTCCGATTGGCGGTGCGATGACCAAAATTCCAATGACAGTGGCCGGATATGAACGGCTGCAGCAAGAGTTACGAACGCTGAAAGTCGAGCAGCGTCCAGCCATCATCCGGTCGATTGCCGAGGCACGCGAACATGGCGACCTGTCGGAGAATGCCGAATACCACGCGGCACGCGAGCGCCAGGGCTTCGTCGAAGGCCGGATTGCGGAAATCGAAGACACGCTGAGCCGCACACAGGTGATCGATGTCTCCAAACTGAAGGGCCGAGACATCAAGTTCGGCGCAACGGTATCGCTGGCCGATGAGGAGACGGAGGAAAAGAAGACCTACCAGATCGTCGGCGAAATGGAAGCCGACGTCTCCGACGGCCGTCTGTCGGTAACCTCGCCCCTCGCGCGCGCATTGATCGGCAAGAAGGTCGGCGAATCAATCGAAGTCACGACGCCGGGCGGCCAAAAAGACTATGAAATTAAGCGGGTCCGCTACAAATAGCGGACGGCTGAGTCCAGCCGTCAAATCGTTGAAACCGGCGCAAGTCACCATCGAGGTGGTTCGTTGGAGCTGCAGCGACTGGGCGGTCAGGCGTTGTCCAACTGGCTGGGACTCTCGGTTTCGGTTCCGTTTACTTCGATCGGCACACCGGGCTCACATTTCGAAGCCCGGATCGCAAGCGCTGACTT
>CAZCVU010000372.1:0-2063 GCA_964501745.1 uncultured Flavobacteriales bacterium
CTTCGCGTCGTGCTTTTTCGCGCGAGAGAACCGCTTCGCCATTCTTGTTTTCCATACGCTCTATGAAGACTTCGACGGTATCGCCGACGCTGAGGTCGGGCTGCTGACCTGGATCGGCAAATTCCCGGACCTGTACCCGCCCCTCCGACTTGAGGCCGACGTCGATCAGCGCGTAGTCGCTGTCGATTGCAATGACATTTCCCTTCACGACGGTGCCTTCTATCCCCTTGCCGTCGCCGAAGGTTTCGTTGAGAAGCTCCTCAAAGCTCTCTTTGGTTGCGGCAGTTTCAGCCATATTTCGATACAGTCCCTTTGCAATTACCGATGTCTGCCAGCCGGTTGTTTCCGGCGGTCTTCGCCAAGATTCCAAAAGCGCCCGTCGCACCGCGCCTTGAACGAAACTTATTCAAGCCTAGGTCCGCTGAGTGGTCTTGCCGGACGCTTCGGATGCGAAATGCGCCTCGATATGCGCCACCGCGGCGGCAAAGGCCGCATCCACATCAAGTGCCGCGTTGTCCAGCAGAAACGCATCGTCAGCCGGTTTGAGCGGCGCTACCGCGCGGGTTGAGTCTCGCACATCGCGTTCGCCCATATCCCGCAAGACGCGCGCATATATACTGGTCTCTCCACGTTCTAGCAACTCTTTATGGCGTCGCCTTGCTCTGGTTTCGAGGTCAGCGGTGACAAAGATTTTTATGTCGGCGTCGGGACAAATGACGGTGCCGATATCGCGTCCGTCAAGTACGGCGCCGCTGGCTCCAGCGGGCGGGTTTGCGGCGAACTCTCTCTGAAACCGTTTGAGTGCGGCGCGCGCTGCCTCGATAACCGCCACTTTGGATGCCGCCACCGCCGCCTCGTCGCCGAAAATATCCGGGTCGTCGAGATCCTCCTGTGCCAGGGCCTCAGCGGCTTTGAGGGCCAGTTGAGGGTCGCTCGGGTTACCGTCGGCGCGCAACACCTTGAGGCCAATTGCACGATAGAGCTTACCGGTATCGAGATAGGCGAGGTTGAAATGATCGGCTAGCCGGCGGCCAAGCGTGCCTTTGCCCGCTGCTGCGGGTCCATCGATAGCAATGATCACGAACCGTGCTCGCCTGGCTTTGGTGGCGGCTCTCGTTCACCAGACGTGGATGTTGCCGTCGGTTGCCGGTCAGTATTGCCGATCGCAGCGCCCAATCCATTCATCAGGTCGATGAAGCCCGGAAAGCTGGTGGCGATCGCACCGCCATCGTCAACTGTGACGGCTTCGTCGGCGGCAATGCCAAGGACGAGAAAACTCATAGCGATGCGATGATCGAAGTGGGTGCGGACTTGCCCGCCGGTTGGGGCGTTGCCGCCCCGCCCCTGGACCGTCAGTTTGTCGCCGTCGACTTCTGCCGATACGCCACAGGATGCCAAGCCTTCGACCATTGCTGCCAGCCGGTCGCTTTCCTTGACCCTGAGTTCTGCGAGTCCAGGCATCGCCGATGCCCCTTTGGCGTGCGCCGCGGCGATAGCAAGCACAGGGAATTCATCGATCATCGACGGCACTCGATCGGCGGGCACATCGACCCCGGAAAGTCGCGATGTCCGCGCTTTGATGTCGGCAACCGGTTCCCCGGCAAACATCCGTTCGTTGCTCAGTTCGATATTGGCGCCCATTTCGCTCAGCGTCGTCAGCAATCCGGTGCGGTGCGGGTTGACGCCGACGTTTCTGAGTGTGAGTTCGGAGTCGGGCGTGGTCAGCGCGGCTGCGAGCGGAAAGGCGGCCGAGCTGAAATCACCAGGTATGTCTACCTCCGCTGCATGCAACTCTGGCTGGCCGGTCAGCGCAATTGCACGACCCTCGGCGTCCTCGGTCATCGTTATTTCCGCCCCGAAATGCCGCAACATGCGCTCCGTATGGTCACGCGTCACCTGTGCTTCGATCACGGTCGTGACGCCGGGAGCATTCAGGCCGGCCAGTAGCACTGCCGATTTAACCTGCGCCGATGCTACTGGAGGGCGGTATGTAATCGGCAGCGCCTCCTCAGTTCCGCTTACAGCCAAGGGAAGCCGGTTTCCGTCTCGAGTGACAAAGTGTG
>CAZCVU010000372.1:2073-3242 GCA_964501745.1 uncultured Flavobacteriales bacterium
GGTCCATGGGTCGCTGCCGCAGCGAGGCGTCGCCGGTTACGAACGCAGAAATTGGATGACTTGCCAGCAGACCGAGCAGCAGGCGTGCGCCGGTTCCCGAATTCCCCATGTCCAGCAGATCGCTCGGCTCTGCCAGACCACCCAGGCCGATCCCGTCTATCAGCCAGCTTGCGTCGTCCTGGCGCGCGATTCGGGCGCCCAACGACTGCATTGCTGACATTGTGCGCAGCACATCATCCCCCTCAAGAAGTCCGCGAACGACGCTGCGTCCAACCGCGAGCGCCGCGATGATCAGGGCACGGTGCGAGATCGACTTGTCGCCGGGTACGGAGATATCGCCGGTGAGAGGTCCAGCGGGAATGGATGTAAGGGGTGACAAGTGATGGTCCTAGTGCGTCATGTCGAAGGGAGAGGTTACCATCGGCTGCCGTATCTAGCACAGTGTGCGGTACTGTCGGTAGGGTTGGTCTCGCGACGGAACAACGAACGCGTGAGGGAAAATTTGCGCAGCATGCGTAGTCGCGATCCCTTGGCGAGCAATAATGCCTTTGACATCTAGCGTGCGTTCATGGCAATTGCCGTCGCTCAATCGATGTCGTCCAAAGGGGATTGCTGTTGGCAAAATCTGAGTGGGGTGTAAAGCGCGTTTGCCAGAGCTGCGATGTCCGGTTCTATGATCTCAGGCGTGACCCGATCATCTGTCCGAGTTGCGGTACGAAGTTTGACCCAGAGTCCGTATTGCGCTCGCGCCGCAACCGGGCCGGAACTACGGCGTCCGCAGCCGCTGCCAAGAAGGCCGAAGTCAAGCCAGCGGCCGAGGCCGAGGTCGAGGTCGAGGCTGATGCCGAAAGCGAAGATGTCGCCGCCGAGGATGTTGTCGCCGCTGAGGACGATGAAGCGGCCGACGAGGCCGCTGATGATGAGGTCATCGAGGACACCAGCGATCTCGGCGAGGATGACTTTGAGGTTCCCGACGAACCGAACGACGGAGATGAAGAGGACACATAGCCGCGACCTGCACACGGCGCGGGCCTAAAGACGAAGACCTGACCCAGCGGCGGACACCAGATATCGTTACGATGTCGTGGTCGATATGACCTCGCGGTTGGGCCAGAACACATTGGTTGCCACCACCGGTGGTCGCCTAAAGCACTTGGGAATGGGGCCGT
>CAZCVU010000373.1:0-3235 GCA_964501745.1 uncultured Flavobacteriales bacterium
AGTGGCCCAATTTTACGCCGCCATCTGGCCCCTTTTTGCTCCGCCGTTGACAGACAACGAGCAGAACGTCCTTGGCGCGGAACGCGGTCTGTTCGAGGGAGTTATCGGTATATGTCCAGCCGACTTCACTCCGCGTCGGGCCGAAGTGTGCTAGGGCCACGAAAGTTATACCGGTTTTGAACGCGCCGCTCGCGCCCAAGAAAAACAACGACAATTCTGCCGGGAGGAACTCGCAAAGCGGTGCGCGATAGGCGGCACCGAGTAGCGCGTAACCGAGAATTGGCGGTCCGATGGCTGCCAACCGGAGTGACGCTGCGACGGCAGCCCGTGCATCATCGACCGCTGGGAGCCGGTAATTCTCCAGGTATACCCCTGGCTCGACGGCGATGCTCTTTTCTTCGCCTGTGGCGCCGATCGCTCCGTCACCATGCAGGAACAACCACCGATCACCGACATTTCGCCAACCGAGGTGGGCGTACACCTCGCGGTGCTCCGGGTTGCTCAGCGACTTGATCGCCGGCAGCAGGTGTCGTCCATAACTCGGATAGACGACCGCGTTCGAGCCCCAATACTTGTCGACCCACCCGAGGTCGCCAAGCCGTTCTGCGTCGATCTTCGCCGGCAAGAGCCCGGTTCCGTTGGCTAGCTCCCCCCGAACGACATAACGTCGGCTGGCTTCAACGCCGTCGTCGACCAGCTCGTCAATGACGATTTCGGCATTGAAGTTGCATAACGGATGCGTCGATTGACCGTGGGCATATTGAAGCGCGCCGTCGGCCACCAGATATGGGTGCGCCCCGGATGATAGGGGCTCGCTGGTGGGCACGAAAGGCTCGGCCTCGGCTAATAGGTCCGCGACGGTAATAGTTGCCCCGCTCGGGACATCGTCAGCAAGATCCCATCCCTCCGGAAAATCCGACGGCGGCTCGACCATTCTGATTTCTGCGGCGCCGACCCGATGAAGTGCCCGAGCGACATCTCTCATGGCCTTGCGGCCCGGATCGTCGTTGTCCGGCCATAGGACGCAGTCTCGACCCACGAGCGGACCCCAGTCGGCGGCTCCAACCGCGCTAGCGCCCCCCGGCCATGTGATCGCGATGTGGCCTGGGATCTTGGCTCTGGCACTGTCGGCGGTCTTCTCGCCTTCCACAATGAGGACCGGGTCGGCGGAATTCGCGGCTAAGTCCGGCAGACCGTATAGCGGTCTCGGCTTCGTGAACGCCGTTAGCCGCCATTCGCGCCCGCCGTTCGGTCCACTACAATAAGAGACAGGTCGAATTGCCTTTTTGCCGCCCGGTGGATCGAGGCGGCAAATATAACCGAGCAGATCACCGCGTTCGTCGCGGTACTCGTGAGCCAATGTCGGTTCTTGTCCAAAAAGCTCGCCGAGTTTCGGAGGCGGTGTCCCGCGCGGAACCGGACAGATAGGTTTCCAATCGGATTGTCTGCCACTGTGCTCGCCGTTGGCGCCCGACCACAGCCCTTGCTGCTGAAGGGCATCGATAACCTTTGTCTGCGAACAGCCGGCAAAACATTTGACGAGAACCTTCCCGTTCTTGTCTCGTACCGAAAGGCTGGGGTTCTTATCGTCGTGGGCCGGGCAATGGCAACTGTACGAGTTGTCGTCGGACTTCCGCCCGCCCAACGACTTGAAGATTTCCGCCGCGCTGGTCATTCGGCGGGCCTTTTCAAAATTTTCATTTTCAAATACTCCATACTCAAAAATCAATTCGACTGTCGGGCGACCGGCCCGACCCCGGCGTCACGGTTCGACCGCGCGCGGTACCAAAAGTGATCGCCGCCAAATGTAAATAATCTCGACGCCTTTTGAATCCGAGGCCCGTTTCAGCCCCAATCGGTGGCCCCTATGTGCTCGGGTCGGCATCGCCCAGCAGCCGTCGTCGAGGTAGCTGATCGAACCACTCGTCCAGCTCGTCGGCGAACCAGGCGACCTGGCCGCCTACCACCACCGACCTTGGGAATTGGCCGCTGCGCATCCACCGCCAGATCGTCGGGTACGATTTGGCGGTTCGGTCGAGTACCTCGTGCTTGAATATTAATCGTTTATTCGATTCCATAATAACACCATTTACAAAACATTGCGTTATTATAGCATAAGTCCAGAAAAATGCAAATACAGTCTCATTTTTATTGTTATACATTAAGTAAAAATAGAAATGTGTCTTATGTCGACTTTGGTTTGTTTTGGCTGCCAATTCGACATGAGGCTGCGATTTCAAGACCATCTTGCGATTCGAACGTCAAATTGTCTTGTCGCGAAGACGCGGGTCTAAAATCCGCACACGATGATGCGTGGCCCGACCGGATGCTGTCGGCGGCCTGTCGGCAAGTCGGGGCAAGGTCCAATCGCGATGGCGCTCAACGCTAGCTCGACGAAATTGACCAATCAAATATAGCTGAATTCCGCCGTTCTTGCGCCCATTTGGCCTAACAGCCGGTTAATTGACGTTGGCGGTCTCGCCCAGCGTCGGGCCGATCTCGCGGTTGAGCACCAGATCGGCGAGCCCGTCGAGCTCGGTCGGGTCGCGGTTGAGGATCACCAGCCGGGCGCCGTTCTCCTTGGCGAGCGCCGGGAACCCGGCCGCCGGATAGACCACCAGCGACGAGCCGACGGCGAGGAACAGGTCGCAGCCGAGGGTCTCCTCGCGGGCGCGGCGCATGGGCTCGTCGGGCATCGGCTGGCCGAACGAGATTGTCGCGCCCTTGACCAGCCCGCCGCACAGCTCGCATGTCGGGATGGTCTCGTCGCGCAGGAACGCTTCCTTGATCGGCGCCAGCTCGTAGCGCGTCTCGCAGGTCAGGCACTTGGCGTAGGTGCCGTTGCCGTGCAGCTCGATGATATTGTCGTCGGCGATGCCGGACGCCTGGTGCAGCCCATCGACGTTCTGGGTGATGACGCTCGAGACTTTTCCGACTCGCACCAATTTGGCGACGGCGCGGTGGCCGCGGTTGGGCTCGGCGCCGTCGATGTCCTTATCGATGATGAACTTGCGCCGCCACGCCTCGAGCCTGGAAGCGGCGTCCGAGACGAATTCCTGATAGTAGATCGGCGTGGTCTTGGACCAGATACCGTCGGGACTGCGGAAATCGGGGATGCCCGACTCGGTCGAGATGCCGGCGCCGGTGAAGACCACGGCGCGGCTGCATTCGTCGATCAGCCGCTTGAGCTCCTCTATATCCGACTAGTCACCGTACATCGGCATGCTGTCTCCGG
>CAZCVU010000374.1:0-3223 GCA_964501745.1 uncultured Flavobacteriales bacterium
ACAAGCGAGCCTCCGGCGGCAGTTCGGCCGCACCGGCCTGGGCGGACATCAAGTTTGTCGAACCGGAGCAGGTGCCTGAGATCACCCAAGCCCTGCTCGACCGCAAATATGACGAACAGACGATCCGCGGCATTCTCGGCGAAAACTGGCTACGGCTCGCCAGGCAGGTTTGGCATTAAGCTCTTAGGGCGCCGCTCTTCGTGCAACGTTCAGAAGGTTCTTTGGACCCTTGAAGAACTGGAGTTGCCGTACGAACAAGCTGATCTGGGCGGCGATCATGGCGGCTTGGCCGACCCGAAATACCTAGCCATGAATCCACATGGCCGTGTTCCGACGCTGCAGGATGACGAGGTTGTGGTGTGGGAAAGCGATGCCATCGTCCGCTATCTCGCGGCGCGGTACGGTGCTGGACGATTGTGGACAGATGCGCCGGAAGAGCGAGCTGTCGCTGATCAGTGGATGGCATGGACCGCAGCCAGCCTTTATCCGGATTGGATCAGACTATTTTGGGAGCTTGTTCGAATGCCGGAGGCAAAACGCGTGCCCAAGACCATCGAGGCCCTTCGTGCCGCCACCGCAAAACGCTTCGAGGCGCTCGATCAACAACTTGAGAACCGCCAGTATTTGGCTGGGAACACGTTCAGCATGGCGGACATTCCCGCCGGTACTACACTTTACCGTTGGTTTGAAATGGATGTCGAAAGGCCGGAGACGCCAAATGTTGATGCATGGTACGCGCGCTTACGCCAACGTTCTGCCTATAGCTCGTCGATCTGCATTCCGTTCGACGAACTAGTCGGTAAGGAAGGCTACTGAACCGACCGACGGTTGGCTCAACGGCGTGGTGAACCGGCACTCTAATGTGCCGCCAGGCCATTCTGGCTTCAGCACTTTCAGATGTATGACGGTAGCGGTGACTAAACGGGAGAAGTCACGGATTAGATGAACGCCGCTCCAGGATGAAGCCCACCAGTGCAAGGATAAGACCGATTGCAAGCAGGATCACCTGGCCCGGCTGCGTCGTCGCCTCCGGGACCGGCGCAAATGCTTCGACAAATAGAATCGACAGCAAGGCGACAATCGCGATGACCAGTCCACCCCACTTAATCAACCAAACAATCCAACCAGGCATCGTTGCCTCCAGTAGCGCGAAGAGCGCGCATACTAGTCTGCCGCACAGGCCGCGTCCAACGCTGAAAATGACCCGCGGTTCGCTACTCGCCAAACCAGTTCGATACTCAACTTTTGTCGAGGCGCAGGGAATGCCGCGTGATTCGGGATTCGATCGATGTTAGCCTAGGCATGGCCAGTCCGCCGTCCATTCCCCAGCATTGATCGTGGTCGATACGCTGTGACACAAGCAACAGACACACGCACCAATCCGCGCGACCCGACCCGAAGAAATGTGCTGCTGCTGGCGACCTGCCAGGCGCTCGTGATGACCGGCGGCATTATCATCGGCACAACATCGGCGCTGACGGGACACATGTTGGCGGACGATAAGGGTCTGTCGACCCTACCCTTCGCACTGATGTTTGCCGGCGTCATGACGGCAACCGTTCCCGCGTCGCTGCTGATGCGGCATTTCGGCCGGCGCCTCGGTTTCACCTTCGGACAGTTGATTGGCATCGCCGCCGCATCGTTGTCCACCTACGCGATCTTTGCAGAGAGTTTCTGGCTGTTCGCTGTTGGCGGGTTCATGTTCGGATTAAACGGTGCATTCGGCCAACAACTACGATTTGCTGCGGCGGACACTGCGAGTTCGGAGTTTCGCAGCAGAGCGATCTCATTGGTTATGGCGGGCGGAGTCGTCGGCGCCTTCGCCGGACCGGAACTTGCCAAGGCAACCCGTGACTTGTTCGAACCCGTTGTCTTTGCTGGATGCTTTGCGACCATCGCTGTTGTCATGCTGATCAACATTTCGATTCTGCAGTTTATTCGGATCCCGCGAATGAGTGCCGCGGAACGGCGCGACACTGGACGGCCGTTGACAACCATTCTGCAACAGCCGGCGACCATCGTTGCAATATTGGCGTCAATGATCGGCTACGGATCAATGTCGCTGGTCATGACCGCGACACCTCTGGCGGTCATCCAGCACGAACACAGTTTCGCGGATGCAGCCTTCGTCATTCAGTGGCACGTCGTCGGCATGTTCGCGCCGAGCTTTGTGACTGGACACCTGATCCATCGCTTCGGTGCGGTGCGGATCGTGCTTACCGGCGCACTTCTGGTGCTCGGCTGTGCCGCGATCAATCTAACTGGTATTGAAATCGCACAGTTCTGGGCCGCGTTGGTCCTGCTAGGCGTCGGCTGGAACTTCATGTTCATTGGTGGAACTTCGCTTTTGGCCACGACCTATCAGCCGAAGGAACGGGCCAAGATTCAAGGCTTTAACGATTTCCTGGTGTTCGGTACCGTCGCCGCAGCGAGTTTTAGTTCTGGCGCGTTGCATCACGCGCTGGGCTGGCAGGTCATAAACCTGGGGATCATCCTACCGGTCACGGTTGCCGCCGGTGCAGCCCTATGGTTGCTCCTGCAACGCTCGCCAGTGCCTGCGGAATAGCAGGCGACCCGCTAGCTGAGCTGGCTACGGAGGATATCGCGCGTCTCTTCAAGCACGACGGCGATGATGATCAGCAAGAACACGAGGAGTATGAGCAGGGATTCGGTCCAGCTGAAGCCGGAATGGCGGGCAAAACCTGAAACAAGAACGCCCAGTGCGAACACCCATTTGACGTTGATTGGCGGGCGTTTGCGCTTGAACGGGATACTCTGATCGTCACTCATTCGGGTCTCCAGCTATTTCTTGCCAGCCTTAACCTTGCCGGCCTCCATAGCGTCCAATATAGACCGGGCCGGCGACGCTGGGTCAAACTATGTCGCTAAAGTGAGACGGGCCGAGTGCGGATGCCTGGCTGGTCAGGCACGGGGCTGAGAGGTCAGCCGCCTACTCGCTACATGGAAAGGCTTCGGTCATCGCAAATATGACGCTAACCCGTGCCGCATCGCGCATCCGCTCCGGATGGGCCGCTGCCCATTGGCGGTAGACGTCGACGACTCGGTCGTTTGTGACGCCATCGGCGGGCAAGCAAAGATTTCGCATACTCATTCCCGCGTTGCTAAACAGCGTTACGATATCGAGTACGCCGGCCAGATAGTTTGCGCAAGCGAGCTGGCCGATCTGCGGTTGACTGGCGACCGGTCCACGGCCATCGCAGAG
>CAZCVU010000375.1:0-3214 GCA_964501745.1 uncultured Flavobacteriales bacterium
ATCCTCCCTTATGAAAACACCTCAATCTGTCCCAAAGGCGCTGACGTCAGACAGTCGGCAACAAGTTCAATGCCCTTGAACAATCCGCGGCCACGGATGTCGCCGACATTCGGGTGGCTGCCAAAGCGCTCTGTCAGACGACGATCAAAGACCTTGCCCTGGCTGCGGACGTTGGCCAGCAATTCGCGTTCGCGGATGGCGCGCTGGACGGCAAGCGCCGCGGCGCAGGCCGTGGGGTGGCCCATATAGGTGTGGCCGTGCTGGAAGAACCCACCACCCAGGCGAAACGCCTCGAATAGCTTCTCCGCTAACAAGACGGCGCCGATCGGCTGATAGCCGGCGCCGAGACCCTTGGCCACAGCCATCAAATCCGGCGCCACACCTTCCTGCTCGCAAGCGTGGAGAGTGCCCGTCCGGCCCATGCCGCACATCACCTCGTCGAGGATCAGCAAGACGCCGTGGGCGTTGCAGATTTCCCGTACGCGTTTGAAATAACCCGGCACCGCTGGAACCACGCCGGCTGTGGCGCCAACTACCGTCTCGGCAACGAAGGCGCAGACGGTGTCGGGGCCGAGTTCGTGCAAGGCCGCTTCCAGCTCGTCGGCAACACGCAAACCGTAGGTCTCCTCGGATTCGCCCGGCGCCTGTCCTCGGTAAGCATAGCAGGGCGAAATATGGGTGACCTCCATCAGCAGCGGCAGAAACATGCTGCGGCGAACGGCGTTGCCGCTTACAGCCAGGCCGCCCAGAGTGTTGCCGTGGTAGCTTTGACGCCGGGCGATATAGCGGGTGCGCTGCGGCTCGCCGATCTCCACGAAATACTGGCGCGCCATCTTCAACGCGGCCTCCACTGCCTCGGTGCCGCCGGAGACGAAATATACTTGGCCAATGCCTTCGGGCGCACCCTCGACCAATGTCTCCGCCAATTCCTCGGCCGGCTTGGAGGTGAAGAAAGCCGTGTGGGCAAAGGCCAGGCTCGCGGCCTGCTCGACGAGAGCGCGGCGCACATCCGGATCGCTGTGTCCGAGGCACGACACGGCCGCTCCACCAGACGCATCCAGGTAGCGGCGGCCTTCGGCGTCGACGATATAGCAGCCGTCGCCGGCAACGGCCACCGGCAAGTCGGCACCAATCTGGCGATGCAGAATTCGGGTTAGGGGAGCCATCGGCGGGCAGAAATCTTCATCTCGTAGGGTCGCGGCAGAATCCACCAACACTTGAAACGCAAAATGCCTGGCGCACAACGGTATTTTCTTAGATTGGTGAATGTTTGGTGCCGGTCAAACCCAATGTCCCCTACCGCAGGTTGACGTGTCCGCCTACGCCAGCAGAGTCTTCAGTTTTTCACGAAGTCTGTCCTGCAGCGACACCGCTCCTTCATCTCGCCAGACGTTTTCCGACCGGCGCTCGAGCAGTTCCGGAAACCACATCTCGTCCTGCAAATGCTTCATGGTGTGTTTCTCGGACAGGAAGTTCGAGGTTTTGGCGGAACGCATAATGATATCTGCGGCAATCGTATCTTCGTTGATCCGGACGCCCGCCCCGAACCTGCGGGCCATGCCGATCAGCTCGTCGCAGAGCACGAGCATTTCCAGAGACCCGGTCTTGCCACTGGAAACATAGCCGACGTTGTGAGCAAAGGAGGTTCCGCTCAGAATTGCGGAGGTGATGTTCAGGCTCGCTTCGGCACCGGCTTGCGCATCGATGTTGTGAGAATCGGAACACCCCGAGCCAAACCAAGACGGCACACCGATATAGTTGAAGTAATCGACGGCGGCGAGACAGGCCAGGGAATATTCCGCTGCCCCATAGACGATACCCGCCGTCCGCATGTCGACCGGCAAAACAGCTGAACCTGAAAGCACTGGTCCGCCAGGCTCCTCGAGCTGGTGTATGACGATGCCGGCCAAGGTTTCGGCGGCGGCCTGCGCCAGCGTCCCGGCCAGGGTTACCGGACTGAGTAGTCCGGGCATGATACCCTGGTAGCAGACCGTCGGCAGGCGCTTTTTGGCCGCGTGGCGTAGTCTCCTGCAGGCGCCTTCTTGGATACTCAATGGCGATGTCGGGCCATTCAGATCGATGCCAGTGGGCTTATCAGACAGCGTATCCCAACCGCCGACCACGTCCGCAAGATGCTGCCAGATCTTGGCAACCATGATTTCATCGTGACCGGTGAAGGCCACCGGCTTGCTGGTATGTTTCACCATTTCCTCGACCGTGGTAACCGCCTCCTCTTCGGGAGGCACGTCGCTGGGTGCTGCCAAGGAAAAAGCGACATCGATATTGGTCAGTTGCTCGCAGACGCGCGCCGTGTTCGCAACATCTGCTAGCACGCAGGGGCGGGTTTCGCCGGTCTCGTGGTCCAAAGTGTTGATACAGTTGACGCCCGGACCGAAGTGAGTCTTCTCGTCGCTGGTATCAACCACCACATCGCCGTTCTGATTGTGGAGGACCAGCTTGGGGGGAACGGTCGAGAGCGCAGTTTCAATCAGCTCCTCACCGAACAGCAAATAGCCGTCCTCGCTCTCCCGACAACCTTTTCCCTTCAATAGGTTATGGGTATCTTCATCACGGATCTGCATGCCGACTTCACGCAAAATTTGCAATGCCGCAGCATGTATTTGACGCGATTCCTGTTCGCTGAGAATGCTCAGCTGATGTTTCTTCGGACTATGGATGCTCATAGCCGACCGTATCCCTGGAGGACGGCAATTAGGGAGATTACCGCCTGCAAAACGTATGGCATCAACAAGCCTCCCACCGTCCGCGACTCAGACGGCCATTAACCCATCCCCACACTTTATTTGCACTCGCTCATTCGGGCTGGCACCACTTGGCGAGCTACGATTCAGCTTCTATTCCGTTACCGTGGCGGTGTTCAAGCCACGGCCTAAAAGCGGCAACGAACCGCCTTTTGACCACACCCGCACGGGCATCAATCGGTGTCGGAATACTCGGCGATTTCCTCCGGAAATGCTATGGCATCGATAAATATCTTTTGAAACTCAGGGTGGGTGGCCAGTGTGACGTGCTCGATATGCTCGCCCAAGACCTCGGCCCGATGGCGCTCCGCCTCCGATAGCAGAGCCATTTGAGCCCCCAGCCCAGCGGCGTTGGCAACGAAGCGGACGCGGGAGGGCGGCAGATCGGGAATCAAGCCAATGCGACGTACACTGCGCATCCCCAGATAGTTGCCGAAAGCACCGGCCAGCAT
>CAZCVU010000376.1:0-3207 GCA_964501745.1 uncultured Flavobacteriales bacterium
GGTTCGCAAAGCGTTGGCGCCCTCATCGAAGATGCAAAAATCGGTAAAGGTTCCGCCGATATCGACGCCGACCCGAACACTCATAGCTTCCTCCTGACTGGCGATTGCGGATCGGCGCTAGAAACCAATTTGCACGCCCCATTCCGGCTTCGACTTCGAACCGCCCTCGCCGGTCAGACGCAAACGATCACAGGCGGAGAGGCCAAACAGCACGGTGAGAATAAGGATAATTGCGCGCACTGGCACCCCCAATCACGCCAGCTCTGCAGGTTCGTCGCCAAGCTCACGGACGAGCTCCGAAACTTCATCGATAGCTGTAGCAATCTGAGCCTCATCAACGCCCCGCACAACCATGGCAACATTGAATTCCCCCTGCGTGCGGTAAGAAGGATAACTGCCGATCTCGAGATCGGGGTAGCGCGCCTGTATATCGCCCAGCCCTTCGGCGATCGTCCCTTCGGGCAAATTACAGGCGATGGTACGCGAGAGCATAGGCTGCCCACGCCGCAAACTCGGCTTCAAGCCCGCGAACATCGCTTGCATGATTCGTGGCACGCCGGCCATGACGTATACATTCTCCATCTGGAAGCCGGGCACGACCGAGTAGGTGTTGTCGATCAGCGAGGCGCCGTCCGGCGTCTTTGCCATACGCAGCCGCGCCTCGTTCAGCTCGCCGCCACTTTCCTTAATGCGCTGTTCGAGCAGCCGCCGCGCCTCGGGGTTGACGATAAGCTTGACGCCAAACGCCTTGGCGACGCACTCGGCGGTGATATCGTCGTGGGTCGGACCGATGCCGCCGGTGGTGAACACATAGTCGTAGTGCCGCCGCACTTCGTTGACCGCATCGACGATCACCGCTTCCACATCGGGGATTACGCGCACTTCCATCAACCGGATTCCCAGCTCCGTGAGCTCGTTTGCCAGATGATGAAGATTCGCGTCCTTGGTACGGCCAGAGAGAATTTCATTGCCGATGATCAACATCGCAGCGGTTACCGTCGCTGTTTCGGCTCCGTTTTGGACCACGTCTTTGGCCATCGTGTCGCTCCCCGCTACCCCGCCCTCGCAGTGTGGGCTGTGATGATACCGCCAACACGGCCAGCGGTGAAGGCGATGCGGTAGATACCGCACTATCCCGTCATTGCCGCCGCCCGTTTACGGCCGCTAAGGTGTTCCATGCAGTTTACCGACAGCCTTGTGCCGGGGCGGCTCGTCAAGCGCTACAAGCGGTTCCTTGCCGACGTGGAGCTCGATGGCGGCGCCATGGTCACTGCCCACTGTGCCAATCCCGGATCCATGCTCGGCCTCAACACACCCGGCATGGAAGTCTGGCTATCCCCTAACCGGAGCCCGACGGCGAAACTGGATTGGCGTTGGGAGCTGGCGCGCGTCGACAACCATCTGGTCGGCATCAACACGGCCCGACCCAACGCGATCGTCGCCGAAGCAATTGCCGCAGGCCGGATCGCCGAATTGCAGGGATATGCCGAATTGCGGCGCGAAGTGCCTTATGGCCGCAACAGCCGCATCGACATCCTGCTCGAAGATCCGAACCGGCCTGCTTGCTATGTCGAGATCAAGAACGTCCATTTGCGGCGCCCGGACAGCGCAAATCCCACGGCCGCCGAGTTCCCAGATTCGGTCACCAAGCCCGGCGCCAAGCACCTGGTGGAAATGTCAGACATGGTTGCCGAGGGTTCTCGCGCCGTCATGGTCTACCTTGTCCAGCGTGGCGATTGCGACCATTTCAGAATTGCCGCCGACATCGATCCGGCCTATGGGGCCGGGTTGAACCGGGCGCGGGCAGTCGGAGTTGAGGCGATCTGTTATACTTGCCGTGTGGACATGGAAGGGATTGAGGTCGCGGGCGCGCTTCCCCTCGTGCTCGACGAAACGCTATAACACCCAACCACAAGCTGGACCGATACACAGCGTGACCGAGTGATGAACGATATCCAGACAAGCGCCTATCAAGACCGCGAATACGGCGCGATCAAATTGCACGGCGCGGAGGCCGTCGAAGGCATGCGCCGGGCAGGACGGCTCGGCGCCGAAGTGCTCGACTTCCTGACGCCGTACGTCGCGCCAGGCGTTTCCACAGGCCACCTCGATAGCCTGTGCCACGAGTTCATCCTCGATCACGATGCAGTCCCGGCGCCACTCAATTACCGCGGGTACCCCAAATCTATCTGCACATCGGTCAATCACGTCGTCTGCCATGGCATTCCCAGCGAGGACAAACGCCTGCGAAACGGCGATATCATGAATATCGACATCACGGTAATACTCGACGGCTGGCATGGCGATACAAGCCGCATGTTCCAGATCGGCGATCGCGTGAGCCGGCAGGCCACGCGGCTGGTCGAGGTTACCTATGAGGCGATGATGCGCGGGATTGCGGTCATCAAGCCGGGCGCCACGCTTGGCGACATCGGCCATGCCATCCAGTCCTACGCTGAAGCCGAGCGATGCTCGGTGGTGCGCGATTTTTGCGGCCATGGCATCGGCCGGGTATTCCACGACGCGCCAAGCGTTCTGCATTTCGGCCTGCCCGGCGAGGGCACCAAACTCGTCGAGGGCATGTTCTTCACCGTCGAGCCAATGATCAACGTCGGCAAATATCCAGTGAAGATCCTGCAGGACGGCTGGACCGCCGTCACCAAGGACAGGTCGCTCTCGGCCCAGTTCGAACACACCATCGCCGTCACCGCCGACGGGCACGAGATCTTCACCCTCTCGCCCGCGGGATACACGCGCCCGCCATACGGCTGAGCCATGCCTGCGGCGCGGCGCGACGCCAAGGCGGACAAACCAGCAAGCCGTAGGGTTGCCCACGACAAGCCCCACTACGCAGGCCATCGCAAGCGCCTGCGCACGCGCTTTCTTGCCTCCGATGGCGAAGGCCTGGCCGACTATGAGCTGTTGGAGCTGGTGCTGGCCCAAGCGATTCCGCGCGTCGACACCAAGCCGCTGGCAAAGCAGCTGATTAAGGAGTTCGGCGGCTTCGCGGATGTCATCAACGCCGAGCCACGGGCCCTGGCCGAGACCGACGGCATCGGCGAGGCCGCGATCACCGCCCTCAAGATCGTCCGGGCCGCGGCCCTGCGCCACGCGCGTCACGAACTCGTGGACCGGCCGGTGATCGCCTCGTGGGACTGTCCGTCATCAAAACATTTGGGACATCAGAGCCTATTTCTTAACGGAGGA
>CAZCVU010000377.1:0-3206 GCA_964501745.1 uncultured Flavobacteriales bacterium
CCAAATAGTTACCGTCAAAGTTACCGTCTAAAGTGCTGGCTTTGGTTGGATGGGAGTGGTCCTAAGTGCATCAGAAGAGATGGTCCTGGTCGGTAGCCGTCAGCATTGCACCACGATTGCACCAAAAGCAGACCCCGCTCTGTGGGGTTTCTTTTTAGTCGGCTACCCCAATTTCCCCACCAAATCTTCTGCTCTTAGTTGTTGTCGATGCATGACCCAATCTTTCTGAGGCTGTCTGTAAGATATGCATCATCTTTGATTGACTAGGATAGCGAAACCCGATCAGGGCCAGCGTTGCGGAATGCGAACTAGACGATCGATGTCGTAACCCACCTGGACGATCCACCACGCCAACCACGTCCGAGAGGCGGATTCGTTAATCGCAGAACTGGTCGCTCAACGCCTCCGAGCACCTGGTTATTGAAGCGTCAGGTCAAGGACAACACGGTCACTCATTGCGACCTTGAACCTCTCCGACGCCGGAACATTGATGGGAACATGGACTGAGCCGGTGGCCAGGAGCAATCCGGATGCGCGCGCGGCATCTTCCCCGAACCAGATCGCCAGGTATTTCAACATGTCGCTGCACATATGGATCAAGTCAGTGAACTCCGGAACCGCCAGGGTCTGGCGTTCTCCGTTACCGGTCGTGAGGCTCAGCACTGGCGGTTCGCGATCCGCCGGCAGCAGCGATCCGCGCACGAATCGATATTCGGCTGCCAGATCGGCAACGATATCCGGCGCTGCCGGTGTGGCGTCGAGGCCGTAGGATGGACACGCGAGCTCAAGGGCAAGACAGGCTGCAGGTTGGCCGTCGGAGCGGGTCACAAAAGCAATCTCGGTTTCGTAAACAAGCCCTCCCTCGGGAAGCTCGACGGACACAGGCGTGTCGGGCGCTGCTTCGATAACAGACCCTCCAAGGATTGGCGCGAAGACAGGTCCGCTCAGGCCGTGGGCGCGCATGGCTTGCGGCGTGGAAAGCCCCGCCTTTACGCCGACCGGCCTCACACCCAACCTGTCGACGACCGCAGCCTGGATCTGGTAGCCGTCCGACAGGTCCTGGGGGCGGCCAGGATGGTTCGCAAAGTTCGAGAACTTTGCTCCGCCCTGCCGCGCGCCGACGAGTCGATCCACGAAGTCCTGCTGGCGGTTGCCAAGCCGCCGGCGCGCGAGGTCACGATCAACCATGCTCGGCAACAAAGCCTAGGCGCGCCAGTTCGTCCTCGTCGACGGTCGTACCATGACCGGCTTCTCCGGACAGGGTTATGGTGCCGTCGGTGACGGTCGGCACGCCACCCATCATCGTGGCGAACGAGGCCACCGGATCGCAGTCCATTTCGAGCATTCGCGCGCCCGATGTCGCTGCCACCAGGTTCGCCGTCGCCGCGAAGCCGATTGGGCCGGCCAGCATGTGGGGAACGAATTCGCACCCGGACTCAACGGTCATGCGGCCGGCCTCCATGCCCTCTGTCAGCCCGCCCGTCTTGGTTATGTCGGGCTGTACGACCTCCGGTTTGAAGCGGTCGACGAGAGCGGCGAGGCCAGGCAGGCCGTAGGTGCTTTCCCCCAAAGCCAGGCGCGGTCTCGGCTCCATCCTGCGCAACGCGTCATACATTTCCGGCTGGTTGTTCGGGAAGGGCTCCTCGAGCCAATCGGTTTGGGCGAGGATGAGGTCGTCCCAGATGGCCATGATCGTGTCCGGCGTGTAGGTCTCTGCCGGATCGGTCATCAGCGCGCGGTCACCGGCCGCGTCCCTGGCTTCGTGAAGAATCTGCCGGTCGAGTTCCGGGCCGCTTACGAGGCGTATCTTGAAGCTGGTGTGCCCCTGTGATGCGGCTTTCTCTATTGCCTTGCCGATCGAAGCAGGGCCGACACCGCTTGCATAGACGCTGACGGTTGCTTCGGCATCGCCCCCGCTCAGAACATCGCGCAGGGGGCGTTTCAGATGGCGCGTGTGAGCGTCCCACAACGCGATATCGACACCGGCGATCGCGTGACTCACCGGTCCGGGCGCGTGCCAGCGACGCGCCAGCGTGCCGGTCCTTTCGACCATCATGGCGAAAAACCGTTTTGGATCGTCAAGCGGTTCGCCGACCAGAAGCGGTTTCAAGACGTCCGACACGAACCCTCGCCGATCCTCGCAACTCCAGACCGGGACGTTGATCCAGATCTCGCCGGCTCCACGCACCCCTGTCGAAGTTTCAACCACGACGATGAGATTGCGTCGGTCGACCCAGTTTCCGTAGGGCAGTTCTGTAGGCGCGTCGAGCGGAACACGGAGCAGGATCGTTCGAATGTCGGTGATGGTCGGAGTCATGTGCGCTTAGTTCCCTAAGAGACCGCAGTCGCCGTTACGCCGCCATCCACCACCAGTTCAGTGCCGGTGATGTATGCGGCCTCGTCCGACGCCAGGAACGCGGCGGCGTTGGCCACGTCCCAAGCAGTGCCCATGCGACCGATAGGCGTCTGGCCGCCGCGTTTGTTGATCAGCGCCTTGGTGTCACCCCCGCCAAGATGGTCGCGCAAAAACACGTGGACATGCGGCGTGTCTATGAAACCGGGCAGGATGGTGTTGGCCCGGATGCCGTCGGCCGCGTGGCGCACCGCGATGGCGCGCGTCAACTGCACGATGCCTGCTTTGCTCGCATAGTAGGGCATGTACGCAACACCGAGATATCGTGTTGCGGCGATCGACGAGATGTTGACGATCGCGCCTGCCTTTCGAGCCTGCATATGCGGTATGACATGCCGGCAAGCGAGAAACACGCTCTTCAGGTTGACCGAGAAACTTGCGTCCCAGACGTCGGGGGCCATCTCGGTCACGTCTCCGACATCGATACGCGCCACGTTGTTGTGCAAGATGTCGATCTGGCCGAAGGCGGCCATGCACTCCGCGACCACCCGCTCGACGTCATCGTCGATCGAAACGTCGCCGACACCCACGGCGCTGGTGCCTCCTTCGTCCCTGATCAGGCTGGCGGTTTGCTCGGCCGCATCGTGGTTCCTGTCGACGACGAAGACCGCCGCGCCCTCTCGGGCGTACTTAAGTGCGCAGGCCTTGCCGTTGCCGATGCCCTCGGCCACCGAGCCACCACCCATGACTAACGCAATCCGGTCGGCCAGTCGTTCGGGCATGAGTCAGTGTCCTCGTTTCCGACCGCGGCTAGTGCAGATCGGATCGCGGTATCCCGGCGTCGCTCGTCGCG
>CAZCVU010000378.1:0-3200 GCA_964501745.1 uncultured Flavobacteriales bacterium
CCTACTTTGCCGCCAATGCTGCCTGCGCATGATCGACGAGCGCCTTGAAGGCGTCCGGATCGCGGACGGCAAGATCTGCGAGAATCTTCCGGTCGATCATAATATCGGCCTTCTTGATACCGTTCATGAACTGGGAGTAGGTGAGTCCATGCTCGCGCACACCGGCGTTGATCCGCTGTATCCACAGCGCACGAAAATTGCGCTTTCGCGTACGGCGATCGCGATAAGCATATTGAAGGTTCTTCTCGACGCGTTGGATCGCTGCACGGAAGGTGTTCTTTGACCGCCCGCGTGCGCCCTTCGCCGCCTTGATGACTTTTCTGTGCCGGGCGTGTTTCGTCACGCCCTTGCTGACCCGCGCCATTGCCGGCCCCTCTTTAGCTTACCCGGAGATAATGCTTCTTCACGACCTTGGCGTCACTCGCCGACATGATCTGTGTGCCGCGATTGGTCCGCTTCATTTTCTGCGACCGCCGACGCAACATGTGGTTGAGGTTAGCGCTGGCAAAGCGAACCTTGCCTGTTGCGGTCAAGCGGAAGCGCTTCTTGGCGCTGCTCTTGTTCTTGAGCTTGGGCATTTGGCTATCTCCGATATGTGAAGAAGGCGTCTCGACCCGTCAGGCATACCCAATAAGCCCGCACGCCGAATCCGCACGTTTCCGAATAGTTGCGCGGAACGCAGGCTTATAGCCTCGACCAGGAGTTGACGCAAGAAAAACGGCCGCCACCGAGCACCGCCCGCTGCACGCGGTCGAACGCAGACCGGCTAGTCACTCTCGGCTGAAGCCTAATCTTTGGGAGTGGCCTATCGCGGCGCCAGTACCATTATCATCTGACGACCTTCCATCTGCGGCATCTGCTCGACCTTGGCCTGCTCATCAAGGTCGTCGCGCACGCGAGAAAGAACCTTCACGCCGAGCTCCTGGTGCGCCATCTCGCGGCCACGGAATCGCAACGTGACCTTGACCTTGTCGCCCTCGGCAAGGAACCGCACCATCGAGCGCATCTTTACCCCATAGTCGTGATCGTCGATGTTGGGGCGGAACTTTACTTCCTTGACGTCGATCGTCTTTTGCTTCTTGCGCGCCTCGTTCTTCTTCTTCTGCGCTTCGTATTTGAACTTGCCGTAGTCGAGGATCTTGCAAACCGGCGGATCCGCGTTTGGCGAAATTTCAACGAGGTCCATGCCGACGTCGCCTGCGGCGGCTATTGCCTCATCCCGTGTCACGACGCCCATCATCTCGCCGCTCTCATCGACCAGGCGAACTGTCTGCGCCAGGATCAATTCGTTAACGCGCGGACCCTCGCGGACCGGCGCGGCATTAAAAGGTGGTCTGGCTATCAACGCCTCCTATGGAAGTTCACACGCACGACAACGGGCACGATATCTGTATGCCCACATCCCTCCAAGCCCTTACTAAGACCCGGAGGGCATCGCCGCTTCTGTTGCAAGTCTATTTATCGCCTCATCAAGCGCAAGGTTTTCTTGTGCCTTGCCCCCAAGGCGTCGCACGGCAACGCTTTTCGATTCGGCCTCCCGGCCGCCAACGACGAGGATTATCGGAACTTTGGCAAGCGAGTGTTCGCGGATCTTGTAGTTGATCGTCTCGTTGCGCAGATCGAGGCGGAAGCGTAAGCCAGCGGCGTCGAGCGCCGCGCCGATTTCCCGTGCATAATCGGCCGCTTCATCGGTAATCGTCGCAACCAGGACCTGAACCGGTGCCAGCCACAGCGGTAGGTGGCCCGCATAATGTTCGATCATGATGCCGATAAAGCGCTCAAACGATCCAAGAATGGCACGGTGCAGCATGACGGGACGGTGTTTTTCCCCGTCTTCGCCGACATAGGAAGCGTCGAGCCGCTCCGGCAGTACGAAATCGAGCTGGTGGACCCCACACTGCCATTCGCGGCCGATGGCATCGCGCAAATGGAATTCGAGCTTTGGACCGTAAAAGGCCCCTTCGCCGGGGTTGTACGTATGCTCAAGCCCCATGGCGTCGGTCGCAGCAATCAGCGCCGCCTCCGCCTGATCCCAGGTTGCGTCGTCCCCGGCACGCACTGGCGGCCGGTCAGCGAATTTGACGATTACATCTTCAAACCCGAAATCACGATAGACCGAAAACAGCAACGCGCAGAAAGCTTCGGTTTCCGAGGTGATCTGATCTTCGGTGCAAAAGATGTGGGCGTCGTCCTGCGTGAAGGCCCGCACCCGCATAAGACCGTGCAGGGCGCCCGAAGGTTCACTGCGGTGGCAGGAGCCGAACTCCGCCATGCGGATCGGAAGATCGCGGTAGCTGGTGATGCCCTGACGGAAGATCTGGACATGACCGGGACAGTTCATGGGCTTGAGCGCCAGCACACGGTCGTGTTCGTCTTCCGCGGTAAACATATGCTCGCGGAACTTTTCCCAATGTCCCGACCGCTCCCACAGGTTGCGGTCGATAAGTTGGGGCGTCTTCACCTCGACATAACCGGCGGTGTTGAGGCGCTGACGCATATGCGTCTCGCAGATCCGGTATAGCGTCCAGCCCTTCGGATGCCAGAACACGCTGCCAACCGCCTCCTCCTGAATGTGGAACAGGTTCATTTCGCGGCCAAGCCGCCGGTGATCGCGGCGCTCGGCTTCTTCGAGCAGCCGGAAGTAAGCCTTGAGTTCCTTGTCTGTACGCCAGCAGGTACCGTAGATGCGCTGCAATGCCGGATTCTTAGCGTCGCCGCGCCAGTATGAACCGGCAACACTCGTCAGTTTGAAGGCTTTGCCCAGATACCCGGTCGCGGGCAGATGCGGTCCGGTGCACAAATCCAGCCAATTACCTTGACGGTAAATCGAAATCTCTTCATCCGCAGGCAACGATGCAACATGCTCAGCCTTGAACGTCTCGCCATTCTCTTCAAAGTAGCGAACGGCATCGTTGCGGTCCCAGACCTCGCGCGCGATCGGCTCGTCACGTTTGACGATCTCCCGCATGCGTTTCTCGATCTGCTCGAGATCGTCGGGCGTAAACGGCGTTTCGCGATGGAAGTCGTAAAAGAAGCCGTCCTCCGTTGCCGGTCCAAATGTAACCTGCGTGCCTGGATAAAGCTCCTGAACGGCCTCCGCCAGTACGTGGGCCGCGTCGTGACGTAACAAAGCAAGCGCATCGTCGTGGTCGCGCGTCACAATTTCGACCCTCGCATCGCGCTCGATGCTGTGGGCCAGG
>CAZCVU010000379.1:0-3186 GCA_964501745.1 uncultured Flavobacteriales bacterium
GTAGCCGGATTCTGAATACCGGTGCAGTTGATCGATCGCGGCCGCAATGGCGGCAACGGCTTTCGGGCTCGGACCCAGCGGGTTCTCATTCGAAGCCAGTTTGACGACATGATCGAAGCCATCGAGCTGGGTTAATCCCAGCATATGTTGGGGAATATTGTCTCCGCCGGTTCGTGGGATCAGGCCAGCCATGCTTCATCTACCCTCTGTGGTCGCGTCAAATTCGCCAAATTTATGATGCCTCCCCGCAGCCTCTCAAGGCAACGTAAATGTCCGCCGCTGGCTGAGAGCGTAGCCGCTGCACCACTAGTTGCCCGGCAATACCGACTGGCCAGCGAAGCGCTCCCGCCACAGCGGGATAGCCTCCTTGTTGTAGACATTATCCGGCACTTCGCCCCGCAGCGCCGCCATCACGGAGCGTGTCGCCCACTCGACGCCCGGACCAAGGCCATCGTTGGTGCCATGGTTGGAGGGCGCCATGTGCGGCGACAACAGAACCTTGTCACCGAGGCTGCGCAGGCCTGAATCGGCCGGCAACGGCTCGACCTCGAAGACATCGAGGGCGGCGCCGGCGATGCTGTCGTTCTGCAGCGCCTCAATCAGTGCGGCTTCATCGATCACCGGTCCCCGTGCGGTGTTGATCAGAATGGCATTCGGTTTCATGAGCTTCAGCTCCGCCGCGCCGATCAAGTGACGCGTCTCTGCGTCGAGGGTAACGTGAATGCTGACCACATCGGACTGCCGCAACGTCGTCTCGAGGTCGGCCGGCATACAATCATGATGTACGAACTTGGAGCCGTCGACGTAAGGATCACACGCCAACAGGCTGACCCGCCAGGGTGCCATAAGGTCGGCAAAACGGCTGCCGATTCGGCCAAGACCGACGATGCCTATCGTAAGACCGGCGTAGCCGTCCTGGCGGGCTCCGAGATAGGTCCCCTGTATCGGTGGATTCCGCCAGCCACCCTCCTTGATTTGGCGGTCACGTTCCCGGGTCATCTTGAGCAGGCCCAGAATCATGCCGACAGTACCCTCGGCAACGCCGCTCCAGTTGGTTTCCGCAGGACAGTGGGTTACAAGAATCCCAAGCTCTGTCGCGACATCAAGATCCACGTCGTCGACACCAATGCTGCACTTGGCAATCAGGCGTAGTGAATCGGAAGTCTCCAGCACCCGCCGATTGATCCGGTGCGGTCGGGCGGTGGCACCCATCAGAGCTGCCGCGCCGCGCGACTCTTCGTACAGCTCCTCTTCGCTGTTTGACCCAATATTCCGCCATCCTCCCTGGCTCAAGAACAGTTCACAGCCAGCAGCTTCGAGCGAACCATAGTGCTCATCAGTCCCGTCGACGGGCGCGAAAATGAAGACCTTCGGTTCCGCCATCACCGCCTCCTCCGCAACAGACGCATCACCATTGGATTGGCGGAATCGACGCCGCCGGTTTTCGCTTTCAGACGACCCATGCTTCGTGCCCCATCTGTGGTTGCTGCAACTCGTGGCCGTCATGATGCCCGCCCACTCCAACTTGAGGCAACACAAACGTCAGCTTCAACTGAGAGTGAACCACAACCTTGGACCCGTAGTGCCCGCTGCCCATATGGAATGCTGGCAGGAGCCGGAACACGCAGTCGGCATCGTCACATGCCGCTCAGCCGCGGATGAATTGTTCAAGCTGTTCGATAGTGAACTTTTGATCAGCGATGATGCTTTTCACAAGATCACCGATTGAGACAATGCCGACCAGGCGGTCCTGATCCAGAACCGGCAGATGCCGCACGTGCCTCTCTGTCATCACGGCCATGCATTCCTCGACCGTCAGCTCGGGCCGCGCGCAGACCGGGCCCCGGGTCATGACCTCTCGGATCGGCGTTTCGGGCGACGACTTGCCTTTCAGGAAGACGTTCCGTGAGTAATGCCGTTCGGTGAATATGCCGACGAGCTTGTCGTCCTCCTGCACAACCACGGCACCGACATCTTTGTTCGCCATCATCTGGATGGCATCGAACACGGTTTCGTCGGGATGAACGGACCAGATGTCGTGGCCCTTTTCTTCGAGCAGTTTCCGTACCGCTGTCATCGGACGCCTCCCGTTCAACTCGGTGGCCGAGAACGCGCCGCCAAGAATTCCGCTGGGCGGTAGATCGGCGGCGTCTGCCCCGCCCCGAGCAACACTTCCCGAGGTTCGAATTGTACAGGCAGCAGTTCCTCTACCGCTTTGATCCAGATCAGCCACACCTTCCAGACAAGCTCCACATTTAGTCCGGCTCAGCCGCCAAGAAAACGAAATTCCCCGGGACATAGTCTGACACCGAGACATTGTTGGATTTGCTAGGCCCCCGTCCCCTGACGGTTGGCGATGTGTTAGCCGTCGAGCGCCACGAAGCTCATTGCCTGCTGCGCAGTACGCCAGGTGTGTTTGCGCTTGAGCGGTGAATTGACCAACCGGTTAAGCGCCGCGGCCAATGGTGCCGCAGCCTTACCAGCCGCACCGGACCGCACCTCCTCGCGCGCCGCCAGCAGCGTCTTCACGAAATGCACCGAGACAATGTATTCGTCGAGACCGTGATCGAACAAGCTCTCAACCGCCTCGTCGATGAAGGCCTCGACATCGTGGACACGCCAGCGCTCGCCGTCGAGCGTTGCATCGATATAGGGCGCGTTACGACCGCTGAAGCAGGTCATCTGCAATAGGCCCTGTGGCCACAATTCGGGAAACTTGCTGCATTCGAGGCGCACCGCGTTGGCAAAGGTGATGGCGTGGGTGAAATCAAGCCAACCGACATTGTCACGGAACGATCGCTCGGTGTGTTCCTGATAGGCCATGTCGTAGGCCAGCATATTTTCGGCGTTGGCCGCCAACAGAGTGAAGTAGAGATCTTTCGGATCCGCTGCGCCATGCCGGGCCGCGTGTTTCAGCGCCTGCTTGACGTTGAGGCCGTGAAAGCTGGCGGCGTCAGGAACCGTGACGGTCTTGCTGCGTTGCCAAGCCGCGAGCGCCACCCCGTATTGGCGAAACTCGGGGATCTGTTCCTCGCGCCGGGCATAGACGAGCGAGCGCACCAGCGATGCCAACAGCGGCCAGGCGACATTCCTGCCGAGCCGTTCGATCAGCCGTCCCGCCTTGGTCACGTAAATCAAGGAATGCCCGAAATCGGCGTAATGGGCGAGTGCGGCGCGGGCAAACCC
>CAZCVU010000380.1:0-3160 GCA_964501745.1 uncultured Flavobacteriales bacterium
CGTGGCGTACATCATCAATTTTATATTGTAGAGGCGGGCTTTTTCGCTGCGCTCACGGGCTTGGTCCAGCAATTCACAGAAGAGCGGTTCGACTCTTTCGAAGTCGCTGATGAGATAGGTAGCCTCATAGCGTTCGAAATGCAGATTGAAGCACAGTTGGTAATGAGCCTGCCAGTCGTTGGCAGACAGTCGATCGACACCGACCTGGAAATATTCGAGGGCCGAATGATAAGCGGTAGCCGCCTTGGCCCGACGACCAGCCACCAGGTTGAGGCGGGCCAACTCGTGTTTCTCGTCGGCATCGACGATCAACTCGCAGCCGAAGTTCAGATGGTTGATGATGGTGAAAATCTGCTCTTCAAGCGCATCCGGCGCAACCGCATCAAGGAGCAGGCGACCGATGCGATAACGCACTCGCTCTTCTTCCGTGCGGGGAATGAGTTCGTAGGCGGCCTGCTGCATCTGGTCGTGCGAGAAGCGAAAGCACAGATCCACGCTATCGAGCAGATGCCTTCCATCGGCAGCGTCAGAGTGCGTGTACTTGTAAGCATCACCCAGCGGCAGAACCAGCCCTTCACTCAGTGGCTGACGCAGGTCGGCAAGGATCTGGCCCGGCTCTTTTTCGGCTACGGTGACCAGGGTGGCGAGGTCGAATTCGGTGCCGATACAGGCGGCCAACTGCAGGATTTGGCGCGCTACCGACGACTGCTCGCGCAATTTATCGGCCATGAGTTGGGCCAGATCGTCCGTCAGATGCAGCGCCTGAATCTCGGCTATATCCCATATCCAGGAGGCAGTATCGGAGGCGAAGGCAATGAGTCCGTCCTGATGCAAGTGCATGAGCAACTGGGAGACGAAGAAGGGATTACCCTCGGTCTTGCGATGAATCAGGTCGGCCAGCGGCGTGACCTCGTCGGCAGCAGCATCGAGCGTATCCGCTACCAGCTGACCGATATGGGTGGGATCCAGCAAGCGCAATGAAATGGTTTTCAGAGTGGCCCGGTCCTGGCGCATCTCGTCGAGCAGGAGCGCCAGAGGATGAGCCGAGTCCAGATCTTCTTCGCGATAGGCGCCCAGCAGGAGCAGATGGCGGGTGGCAGCGTCGGTGGTGAGCAGGTGAATCAGCTGACGAGAAGCCGAGTCGGCCCATTGCAAGTCGTCGAGAAAAATGACCAGCGGATTGTCCGGGCCGGCGAATGCGCGCACAAACTCGCAGAAAACCATATTGAAGCGGTTTTGAGCTTCGGCCGGCGGCAGATTCGAAACCGGAGGTTGCGGACCGATTATGAGTTCGATGTCCGGAATTACGTCGACGATGATCTCGCCGTTGTTGCCCAGAGCAGCATCCAGACGCTCCTTCCAGAGGGCAACGCGATCGCTGCTTTCGGCCAGCACCTGGCGCACTAGAGCAGCAATGGCCTGTATGAGAGCACTGTAGGGAATATTGCGTTGGTACTGGTCGAATTTACCGGCCGTAAAGTAGCCCCGCCGATAGACGATGGGTTTGTGAATTTCGTTGACCAGGGCGGACTTGCCCGCACCCGAACATCCGGCTATCAGCACAGTAGCCGACTCCCCCTGGGCAACGCGATCGAAGGTCTCTAGCAATTCGGCCACTTCGCGTTCGCGCCCGTAGAGTCGCTGTGAAATCTGGAAGCGATCGCCTACATCGTGCCGCCCTGGAACAAAGTCTGCCAACTCTCCGCGCTCGAAACATTCGAGGCATTCATCCAGGTCCGCTTTCAAGCCACTGGCACTCTGATAGCGTTCCTCAGCGATTTTATCCAGGAGTTTAAGCACCAGGGCAGAGACGGCGGTCGTCACTTGTGAATTGATCTGGTCAGGCGGCAACGGCGGCACGGCAATGTGGCAGTGTACCCAGCCGACGGCATCATCAGCACTGAAGGGCAAGCGCCCGGTGAGCATTTCGTAAAGCGTAACGCCGAGGGAGTAGAAGTCGGTCCGGTGGTCCAGAGCACGGTTCATCCGGCCGGTCTGTTCGGGCGAGATATAGGGCAGAGCACCTTCCAGACGGCCGTCTATTGCCGTTTGATCAGAGGAAATACGCGAGGCAATAGCGAAGTCGACAAATTTGACACCGGCATCTGCATCGATGAAAATGCTGTCGGGCTGAACATTCTTGTGTACAATATCGGCGCGATGCAAGTCGGCCAGGGCTGCCGCTACATCGGCACCGATGCGCAAAGCCTGGCGCAGCGGCAGCGGTCCATCGTCCAGGAACTGGCGCAGAGGCTTTTCGCCCTCGTCTGCAGCAACCAATACCAACGCATCATCGAAGTTTTCCAGCGCGAGCGGTTGTTTGATCCACGGCGAGCCGACGTCGACGGCAATCTCGTATTCATGCTTGAGTCCGGCCCGATCTGCAGCGCTCGTGCTGCGAACTACTTTAAGCAGCACCGGGCGATCATCAGCTTCGCGGCAGGCGCGGCAACGGAAAGAGCATTCGTCCTCGTAGAGGATATCGGTGATTCGAAAACCAGGCAGGTCGCGCACGTCAGATCCTGAGTTGAGGATAGCGGCGCCGCACGCGTGGCAGAGCCAGCGGGTTGAAGATCCGGTGAAAAAGACCATAATTGTGGATTAAACGCATGAGCTCGTGCAGGTCGCGATGCAGCGTGTCCTGATATTTCTGCGAGAGGCGCAATAAATACAGCAGAGGAGCGTAATTGGCCCATGAAAGCTTTTCCCACAAATAGCGATTAACCACGCTGGCCTGCAATTTGCCACCGAAGGTATGCCGCGACAGGGCCGGATAGTCATCGCCGTCAATGATGCTGCGGGCAGCCAGATGGCCGGAGAGAATCACATTGCGCACACCGAACCCCCAGAGCAAATCTTGAACGCCGGCCGCTTCACCTAAGTAGAGTCGACCGTTCTCGGCATAGCGATTCTGGGTTGAAAAGCTACCGATACCACCGGCAGATACCACGCTGCGCAGATCGAGATCGACCAGGGCCGAGACGATTTTCATGGTTTCGTCGAAACACTGCGATACGCGTTTGAAATGATCGAAGAGCACGGTGCAAATACAGCCGTAGCCTTTGGTGACCAGCAAGTAGGCATAGCCGCGCAGGGCAGCGCTCTCGTTGACCACGCCAATGCAGGTATCGGGCAGATCGGTCTTGAAAACGATGCCTTT
>CAZCVU010000381.1:0-3153 GCA_964501745.1 uncultured Flavobacteriales bacterium
GCCGGTAGCTCGAAAGATGGCTCGACCTGAGTCTGACTGACTGAATCTTGACCACCCGTACCGCCGCTCGAGCCAGCCGCGGCCGAACTCACACTCTCGGAGGGGGCTATAGCCGCCACCTGAGCCAAAAGAGCGTCGAGATCTAAATTTGTGAAGTTAACGGCAAAGCTTGCATGAAGTGGATCTCCAAACCGTGCGTCGATAGCTCCCGTCGCTCGCGATTCGCCGAGTTGGATTGAGGCGTCATTGAGCGTGATCCCGTCGCGCGCTGCGGAGATCGAGGCGGCAAGCGAATAGTCGCCGGAGAGCTGCGGCAGCGGCGCCATCGCCATGTGCTTGGCGATCAGCAGATCGGCGTTCGTCCCGTTGACGCGCAGCTTGCCTTCAAGCCGGCCAGCATCCGTGAGGTCGCTCAGCGTGCCAGCATACTCCAGCGCTGTCCTTGGCTCGGCCGTCTCCACCGAAAGCTCAAGTGCAATTGGACGGCCAGTCTGGATGCGCCCAGTTGCCAGCGCTATGTCAAGCCGTTGGCCGCGGAGCGTGGCATTTGCCGCAACCTTGAAGGGGCCTTCCAGCGAGGCCGCAGACATCGTGGCGTCGACTTGCTCGACACGCTCATCGACTCCACTTGCCGCGTCGCGATAGTGAAGCGAGCCGTCCTCTATCAAAAGGTTGGTAAGGGAAATGTCGAATTCGGGAGCCGACGTGCTTGGTACTTCTGCAGCCGCCTCGCCTTCGCTACCGAAAGCGCCAGACAGCGGCGTAAGGTTCCAGTTTTGCGTTCCATCTGCATCGACCTGAAGACTGATCAGCGGCTTGATTAGCGTCACACTTGTGACATCGATGCGGCGTTCGAGCAATCCCGCGACACCTACCCGAACTCGCAACTCCCCCAACCGCACCAGGTCGGACTCGCCTGCGCCGACCACCCGCAAGCCTGAAACGGCCAGCGTCGGGCTCGGCAAGATCGCCAGCGCAATGTTGCCATCAATGGCAAGCGACAACCCGGTAGCATCCTCAATAGCGGCTGTAATCCGCCCTTTGTAGCCGTTCCAATCAATGAAACTGGGTGCAATTAACGCCGCCGCAACCAGCAAGATGACCAACCCGGCAAAACCAATTAGCAGCTTACGCAAAGCCGAGACTCCCAGGCGGCAGACATACGATAACGTCGAGGTCAACAACGCGGACGGACAAATCGAGCCCAAGTTGTGACGACCTTGAAGCCATACCTATCAGTTTTGCCTGCCGGCAAACAGATTGAGGTCGACGATTGGACGTTTGACCCAGCAACTGTTTAGGCCCGATTGTCCATGCGATCAACGATATGCCGAAAATGCTTGTAGATTTCCATTGCCAGGATCAACATGATCGCGGCTGTATCGATGGCGTTCCTGGTCGCCCGCAGGTCGCTCGGTAGCGGCGGCATCGCGCTGCACCTCTCCGCATCAACTTGCCTGGCGTGCGGTCTCCGACTTGTATCGCGACACTGTGTCGCGACCGCTCGCTACCTCTTGCGCAAGCCGGATAGCTCGGTTACGACAACCAATGCCATTTCGGCGCGATCGGGCGCCACCGGACACCAGTCGCGCGTTTACCAACAGCAGAGAATGCGACAGAGCACTGGGCCGCGCGGTGGAAAATCAGGCGAGGGAGAAACCGTATGCCGACGAACGCAGAACAGGCTGCCAAACTGCTTCGAAATGCGGCGAAGTTCTTTCGCCAGGTCGGTGAACAGACGCCGGCGCTTTCGGATCAAATGGAACTAAGTGCGCGCAACTACGAGCATGTCGCGGCACATGTCGAAAGTGACGCCAGCGGCGAATGCCCACCGCTCGAAGAGGAAGGGTCAGGCTCCTAGCGAGGCACGGGCAAACCGCCAATAATTGAACCGCAGGTGCAGCTTACTCCGCTGCTTTTTCGCTCGAACCTCTGGTCCCACGACGCCGCCGGCCCGTGTCTTCCATCTCACCGTAGCCGCCACCAGACGGGGTATCCAGAACAAACACGTCGCCCGGATAGACATGCGTACGGTCGGCGCCGGTCATTTGCGTAACAGTGCCGTCGGCGCGCTCAACCCAGTTGCGACCGCACTCGCCCGGCTCGCCACGGGCCAGGCCATAGGGTGGAATCCGACGGTGGTTGGAGAGAATACTGAGATCCATCTCCTCTAGGAAACGAAGCCGTCGCCGTGCCCCGTCGCCACCCCGATGGCCGCCCTGCCCGCCGCTGTCTCGACGAATCTCGAAACACTCGAGCATCACCGGGAACCGCCATTCCAGGATCTCCGGATCGGTCAGCCGGGTATTGGTCATATGAGTGTGGACCGCAGCCGTTCCATCGAAGCCCGGCCCGGCGCCGGAACCGCCACAAACGGTCTCGTAGTATTGGTAACGGTCGTTACCGAAGGTGACGTTGTTCATGGTTCCCTGCGAGGCAGCCATGATCCCCAACGCGCCGAATAGCGTATCGGTAATGACCTGGCAGGTTTCAACGTTTCCCGCGACGACGGCGGCGGGAAACTCGGGCGCCAGCATGGAGCGTTTGGGAATAATGATATTGAGTGGCTTGAGACATCCCTCGTTGAGCGGAATATCGTCGCTCACGAGCGTCCGGAATACATACATCACCGCCGCACGGCAGACGGCAGACGGTGCATTGAAGTTCGTCTCCTGCTGCATGCTGGTATTGGTGAAGTCGATTGTCGCGTTCCGTCCCTGACGATCAATCGAAATGCGCACGTCGATGACGCTGCCGTCGTCTAGCGCATACGCGAACTGGCCGTCGGAGAGCGTGTCGATCACACGGCGCACACATTCCTCGGCGTTATCCTGCACATGGCACATGTAGGCGTGGACCACCTTGAGCCCGAAATGCTCAACCATGCGCCGAAGTTCCTGCCCCCCCTTCTCGTTGGCGGCAATCTGGGCCTTTATGTCGGCGATATTCTGAACGATGTTCCGCGACGGATAAGGACCGGATTCGAGGAGCTCGACGAACGCCCGTTCACGGAATCCACCGGCCTCAACCAGCTTGAAATTGTCGATCAGAATGCCTTCCTCGTCGATTTTCGTGCTGTCGGGAGGCATCGAGCCAGGCGTCGTGCCGCCAAGTTCCGCGTGGTGTCCACGGCTGCCGACATAAAACAGGATG
>CAZCVU010000382.1:0-3151 GCA_964501745.1 uncultured Flavobacteriales bacterium
CGCAGGCGACAAATGCCACTGCGCAAGGTGCGGTGGTAGCTGCCACGGTCCTTGGCGCAAACTCATCCGGCCAGACCGTCCTTCAATCCGACGTCGGCGTGCTTACGCTTTCGACTGCAACGACCCTACCGCCGGGGACCGGCCTGCGGCTTGATCTAACAGCAATTTCGGGCGCATCGGTACTCGACGAAAATGCCGTGCCGACATTTGCCCAACAATGGACCGGCCTTGCTGAGGCATTGAATGCGTTGCAGCGCGAACATCCGGTTGCGGCACAACGCCTGATGCAGTCCGTTCTGCCGCAACCGGGGCCACACCTGGCGCTGGCCATGCTCTATTTCATGTCAGCTTTGCAGTCTGGAAACCTCCGCGGCTGGCTCGGCGAACAGGCAACCCAGGCGCTCGAACGCGACCGGCGACCACTGGTTGAGCGGCTGGTGGACGACTTCATGCAGATGCAGCGACTTGCCACCGATTCAACGACCAGCGATTGGCGGACGCACCTGATACCGCTATTTGCCGAGGAACAGCTGCAGCAGCTTCGCGTCTTCATGCGCAGGGGCGAGCCCGACGAGACTGACGAAGCGGAGGACGCAGGCACGCGCTTCGTGATCGAAGTGAACTTTTCAAAACTGGGAGCCTTTCAGCTAGACGGCTTCGTTCGTCGAAGGCATTTCGACCTGGTTATTCGAACTCACCAGGAGCTTGGTCAAACCATTCACGCCGACATCGATCACATTTTTAGCGAATCGCTCGCCTCGCTCGATTTTTCGGGCAGTATTCGTTTTCAGGCAACCAAGAAGTTTGATCTGCGGCCATCTGAGGAAGTGTTCGGCCTGGCCCGAGGCGTCATCGTATGAGCGAGTCGGGTGAAGGCGAAAACGACGATGACGGCGAGGTTATCGTTTTGACCTCCGAAATACCTCCGGCCAGCGACGAGCGTCGCGCCCAACTGCGAACCGAGAGCAGCCCCGACCGGCACATCGACCTGCTGATATTGCTGCAGGCGACATGTTGCGAAGGTCGGGTGCAGATTATGCTGCAGTATGTGCCGGATCGGCGGATTCTCCTCCGGGATGCTCTCGAGCCATACTTGGCGGCCCTATCCGGGCCCGTCTCTGACAACCTCGAGATTCTGGCGTTGACCATCCTCGACGACATCAATAACGAACTGGTGCCGCGCTGGGCACAAGTCGTCGCTTCCGAAGCAGATTCGCAGGACAGCGATCACCGGGTTCTGGTCGAAGACCGGCAACCGAAATGGGACAACCGAGCCTTGCTTGCTCGCGTCCGACAGTGGTGAACAACGCCACGGGCTTACGATTGGCGTTATGTACGGCGGTGCTTGGTTTGCTTGTGGATGCGGTGACTGTTGATGCCGAGTTCATCAAGTAGAGCTTGCTCCCGACGATTTGTCTCCACAGCCTCTACTTGATCTCGAGATTCTTTCGTGAGTTCGAATTTCTTTAGTTCGGCGAAGGTATCCGCAAGCTCCTCGCGGGCCTTTTCGATGTGTGGCTGAAGTTCGGCGATGGCGATTTCGAGAGCCTCTCTCCGCTGAATGACCACGCGGCCATAGGGGCCGTAGGCATAGGCTCCTTCTCGCGAACCACTGGCGACCTTCTGTTCATGAATCAGCTCATCACCCAACATTTCCAACGCCGACAAATGCTGGGCTTCGACGGTTTCCAAATCCCTGAGCGCCCGCCGCTTTTCGTCGAGTTCGAACTTTCGAACGCGTATCAGCGTGTCCATCGTACTCATGCCGGCGGCTCATCGATCGACGGTTCACTGAGAATCTCCGCCAGTCGAGCGTAACATTGCTCGAAGGTGGCCGACTCGGTTACCTCCTGGGCCAGAAATGCGTCCAGTGCCGGCTGGTATTGCATGGCTTCGTCAACCGCCGGATCACTACCGCGACGATACGCTCCGAGCCGGATCAGTTCGGCCATATTTTTATAGGTCGCAAGCAGCGTGCGTGCCCGTTCAACCATGGCATTTTCTTCCGGCGTGTTACACGCGGGCATGGTTCGCGATACGCTGCGCAGGATGTTGATCGGCGGATATCGATTACGTTCAGCGATCGCCCGGTCGAGCACAATATGCCCGTCGAGGATACCGCGGACAGCATCCGAGATCGGCTCGTTATGATCGTCGCCTTCCACCAGCACAGTAAACAGGCCTGTGATGCTGCCGCGGCCGACACCGGGGCCGGCCCGCTCAAGTAGTCGCGGAAGTTCGGCAAATACTGTCGGCGTATAGCCCTTGCTTGCCGGGGGCTCGCCAACAGAGAGCCCGATCTCACGCTGCGCCATGGCAAAGCGCGTGATGCTGTCCATCAAACACAGGACATCCTTCCCTTGATCGCGGAAATACTCCGCAATCGACATTGTCAGATAGGCCGATTGCCGCCGCAGCAATGCGGATTCATCGGAGGTCGCAACAACCAGCACGCTGCGCTTGAGGCCTTCCTCGCCGAGATCTTCGGCGATGAATTCCTTCAACTCACGGCCGCGTTCGCCGATCAAGCCGATGACGATAACCTCTGCCCTGGTGTAGCGCGCCAGCATCGACAGCAGAATCGACTTGCCGATGCCGGACCCTGAAAAGATGCCCATGCGTTGGCCGCGGCAACAGGTAAGGAAGGTGTTTACGGCACGTATGCCCAGGTCCATCTTGCCTTCGACGCGGTTCCGCGCATGTGCTGACGGCGGTGGATTGCGAACCGCATACCCGTTCTCGCCCTGCAGCAACACGCCCTTGCCGTCGACGGGTTCGGCAAAGGCGTTGATTACGCGCCCAAGCCAACTCTCGTCCGGATAGATCATGGGATCGGAGTCGACGAGCTCTACCGTGCAGCCCAACCCGACTCCTTCAAGCGATGCAAACGGCGTCGCCAGTGCGCGATCATCTCGAAAGCCGATGACTTCACACATGATCTTACGTCCGCCGCGGCCGGCTATGCTGCAACGATCGCCGATCGATAGATGTCCTTGGATGCCGCTGATCTCGACCAGGATTCCCTGCACCGCTGCAACGCGGCCACTGAACACCGTTTCACGGATATGCGATAATTCCGAAAGCAGATGTTCGTAGCTGCTCGACACGTCGGGGGCCATCCACCGGTAAGGTAACCTCCCATAATGCTTAA
>CAZCVU010000383.1:0-3149 GCA_964501745.1 uncultured Flavobacteriales bacterium
CGGTGGTCGAGCGGATGAGCGAACTTGATTTAGAACAAGCCAAGCTCGCCCTTTTAATTGAAAGCCAACAAGCGTTAGTTGAGGCGATTAAAAATGGTGCGGCAATTGAAGAGGCTGGTGCCGGCGCCGAACTCGATCCGCAAACTGCGTCGATGCTGCAAGAGCTAGCTGGCTTAGTTGCTCAAGCCTCTTACCTCGAAGATGAGCACACCGAAGAGTGGCCGCCCTTGATGCAATTGCGTGCGCAAATCAAACAACTGCGCAAAAACATTGCTGGCGCAGCCACCGCGCTACTCGAAGGCGCTGGCGTTGACCAGGAAATGCACCCAAATGCTGGCCGCGTAGCCGAGCCCAATGGCCCAGGACCATTTCAGATGCGCGAAGAAGGTGTAGATGCCGCGCGCCTGTCCCATGACGGCCACGCCTGCGGCCGAACCGATCGACAGCATCGAGCCGCCGGCACCGGCTGTCAGCGTCACCAGCAGCCATTGTCCGTGTGACATCTCGGGCAGCACCGTCAATACGGCAAACATGATGGGGATATTGTCGATGATTGCCGACAACACGCCGACCAGGATGTTGGCGGTCGTCGGACCCAACTCGCCATACATGAACTGCGACCCCAGTTCGAGGTAGCCGAGCGTCCCCAAGCCACCGACGCAGAGGATGATGCCATAAAAGAACATCAGCGTATCCCACTCTGCCCTCTCTAATGCCTTGAAAATATTGAAAGAATCCCCATGAAGAGCGAGGTCCGACCCCTCAGGAGAAGTCTCTTCCAACTCAAGGCCAACATCCCCCAAATCACCGTTGGCCGGTTCGGGAAAGCCGGATCGGCGGGTTTTGAGGTAATAGCCGTAGAGCTTGAGCACGCCGAGGCCGGTCATCATCCCCATGACGGGCGGAAGATGCAAAATATTGTGTGACGACACCGCCAGTACAATCGTCAAGAGGAACAGCCCGACGATTGTCCAGGCGCCGTCCAGTAACCGAATCTCAGACTCGATGGTCGCCGGATATTCTCGCGGCACGGCAAATACCAGGATAGTGGCGGGAATCAACCAGTTGACGATCGAGGGAATGACAAGGACGAAGAACTCGTGAAATTCGACAATTCCCTTTTGCCAAACCATCAGTGTGGTGATGTCGCCAAACGGGCTGAACGCCCCACCAGCATTGGCGGCGACGACGATATTGATGCAGGCAAGCACGACAAAGCGGGGGTTTGTGCCAATCGCCATCACCACCGTCGCCATCAGCAGGGCCGTGGTCAAATTGTCGGCGATTGGCGAAATCACGAATGAAAGCAGGCCCGTGACCCAGAAGATTGCGCGCAGCGACATGCCGCGTGAGACAAGCCAGGAGCGCAGAGCGCCGAAAACGCCGCGCTCGTCCATGGCGTTGATGTAGGTCATCGCCGCCAGCAGGAAGAGAAACAACTCGGCGAACTCGAGAAGGTTGTGCCGCACCGCGGCCTCAGCGGTCTCATAGTCGCCGGCCGCGCCCAGCGCCAATGCCACCAATGCCCAGATAATCCCTGCGGCGACCATGACCGGCTTGGACTTGCGTAGATGGATGGTCTCCTCGCTGATCACCAGCAGGTAGGCGAACCCGAAGATGGCGAGCGAGACGTAACCGGACCAATGGTTGGTAAAATCCGCCGCCGGCCCGGCCGCCGGCGCCGACAGCGCCGGTGCCGAAACGAAAACGGTCGCACAGGCGCCGATGAACACTTTTATCTTCCGCATTCGACTCTTCCTCATCTCGTAGCCGCCTTGCCGATGGCGAACCAAACGCAACACCAGCGCCAAGCAATTAGCCATTGCAGCGCCGCCCGAGCCGACAAGTACGGCAACGAGCAAACGATATCTCGGCTTTGTCATCCGCATCCTCAGGTTGCGTGCCAACGCTAGCGACACCGTATGTGTGTGTCGAGCCCACCTAGGTCCCGACCTTGAGCGCCGTGGTGAGGCCACGCAAGCAGGCGACCACCGAGAGTGCCGTAATGCGGCCGGTCCGTTGATTTTCCTCCGATGGAATATTCTCAATGGTCATGGAAAAGCGCGCACTGTCGGCATCAACCTCGATACGGTGGACGTTGCGCGTAAGTTCAGGGTCCGCCCAGATCTCCAGGCCCGTTTGATCGGCGCCGAGACCTGCGAGGCTAAGAGCCGCGGCAACGTTGACATTTGCCGGGAATCCCTTTGCACCGTCGCGCGCGCTCCCATCGAAGACCTTGAGCGGCGCATCGAGATGGTCCAGCTTGATATTGTTTTCGAGGAGATATGGCGCACCTTCGAGCCCGGCCGGCGGCTTGCGGGTAACCATGCGAACCGAGTGGATGTGGCCCTCGGCAGCCGCGCGCACCGCGTCGAGTCCGAGAAGCGCACCGGTCGGCACGACAATCCTGGCACCGGTCTCTCGTGCAAGTTCGACCAGGTCGGGCCGGACGAGCAGCGCACCGCAACTTAGGGGGACAAAGATTCGTCCGGCCCGAAGCGCGGGTTCGGCCACCCGCCCGAAGACGGCGGCAGGCGCGCATTCGACAACGATCTCAGCCGCTTCGGCAAGGTCCTCGAGCCTGACGACGGCCGGTCGATTGGCGAAGCTGGCTAGGCGCTTTGCCGCCGCCTCAAGATCTCCGGCCGATACCGCAGCAAGCGCCAAACCATCGACCCCCTGATCGAGACGACGTGCCACGGCCATGCCGATCGCCCCCAGCCCAGCGATGGCAACGCGCAACTCGGAACTCGCCCTTGGCATTACCTTTGGTCCATTCGACACACTTATCCGCTAAGACGTTGATTTCACTTCGTCTTTGACTGACTTTGAATCGCACGCCAGCGGGTGACGTTGCGATTATGCTCGGCCAAACTACGCGCAAACGCATGTCCACCGCTACCGTCGGCAACGAAGTAGAACTCGTCGGTTTGCAGCGGATTAAGGACGGCTTCGAGCGCCGCACGCCCAGGATTTGCGATTGGCCCGGGCGGTAGACCATCATGCCGATAGGTATTGTATGGATGATCGAATTGCAGATCGTTACGGGTGAGTGCTGCTCTGGCCGGGCGGTTGCCAGCGTTACGCGAAAGCGCATAGGCGACAGTCGGGTCGGACTGCAACCGCATTCCCTTTTTCAATCGATTGAG
>CAZCVU010000384.1:0-3145 GCA_964501745.1 uncultured Flavobacteriales bacterium
AAGATGGCGCATTGACGCATGTCAATCGGCTGGGCCTATTATGCTAGCTTAGTTTCGCGAAGAAACCGAAGGCTATTCTTATCCTTGCGGACATTGTCACGCCTGGGTGCGGCGTCGTTTGGCAAGCGGCGATCTGTCCATAGGCCACCAAATCCGCCAGGTTCCAAATTACAGTTGCGAAAGAAGAAACCGCTAGAAGGCGTGACCCGAGAGCGCAATATCGGCAAAGCCCTCGATCTCCGCTTCCAACTGCTCCGACTCGTTCAACCCGGATTTGAGATGAGCCGGAATCTCGTCGCAGGCGGCCCCAACGATCATTCCCAATGCGAGAGCCCGGTTGACGTTGTCGCCGCCGGCATTGGCGTTGTGCAGCAGCGTCGCTTCGAAATCGTAGCCATTGTAGGCAGCGAGATAAAACAACAGCGGCATGCCTTGCTGAGGATAGCAGGTCGTTCCGAACTGTCCTTTGACGATCTCCTCTTCGTTGCCGGCCTCGACAAGCGCCTCAAGATCGACATGGGAATCGCTGAAGCGGGTGTGGATCGCCCACATTTCATCGCTTGGAATATTCGGCGCGCTGCCCGCTGCTCGATATCGCTCCAGCAGGCCCTGGCCATCAACTTCAGGCAGTGGAATTTGCGCTGCAGCTACTTTGGCCGCCGTCGCCACATCCGCTCCCTCGCGGATCAGAGCGTGTAGCAGCTGGCACAACAAGACGTTCGCACTGGACACGGTTTCCGAATGGTGGGTCAGTACCTGGTGTTCGAGCGCCAGGCCATATCCCTGATAGGCGCTCGGCGCCATCAGCCCGACCATCAGAGGGCGATGTATCCCGCCATGAGAGCCTATCAGCCAAAGCTCACGCTGCAGATGGGCACAGGCGTGGACCGGCAGGCCCCGCGAGTAGTTCTCAAACCAGCAGCGGACGAAATACTCGGTGTAAGGATCGTGGCCACGCCCCGGTGTCGTCATATGCTCGATGAAACCCTGTATGAAATCCTCCGGCCGATAGCGTCCGGCGGCAATCACCGAGCGCATCAGAACCCGGGCGAGATCGGAATTCAGGGAATAATCGCCGGCAGCCAGCCCGTGATGATAGTGATAACGTTCCTCCAGCGCCGGGATGTTGCGACCGGTTTCGGCATCCCGATCGCTACGCTCGATCGTGAACTCGGAATAGGTCGTGTCGTAAAACCGTGCATGCTCGTGAAGGATGTCATAGGGGCGGCCCAGTTTTGTCGCCTGCTCGACATCCGGACTGTAGGCCGTGCCAGCAAAGTGGGCTTCCGGATGCGGGTGTTTCGCCGCCTCATAGCCGGTGATGCCGCCGTTGAAGTCGGCCCGGATATTATCGCGGTTGTAGTACCAATGGACCGGCACCGACAGGGCATCGCCGATAAAGCTGCCCCACAACGCGTTGACAAGACGTTTCCGGACGGGTTCAAGCGCGCTCTTCTTAGAACCTCCCGCTACAGATACCTCATCCATCTTCAGGCCTCCCGCTACAGTTAGCTCATCGTTCTCAGGTCAACCCGCGCATCCCACGATACCGACGGATCACGGCACCCGACGATAGAGCCTTAGTCTCCCATCAATCGGAACGGAGCTGACAAGATAGCGCATTGACGCATGTCAAGCTGCGGCGTTCGCCGCTTGATGCACCTGCCGCCAGATCGTGGTCTTCCAGAGGAGAAGGACCACGACGGCTGCAACGAAGGCTGCTACGGGAAGGCTCGCCTCCCGTGGCCCTAGAGCGCCGACGACAAACCCGATGACCAAGAAGCCGAGCCCCAAGAATCCTAAGAACCCCAATTCATAGATGGACAGGGCACGCGCAAGATGTGTCGCTGGCGCCGAGTGATGCACGATGCTGCGCGCCATCGCCTGCATGAAGCCCGAACTGATGCCGAAGGCGAAGGTGATGACGCCAAAGAACCAAACGGACGCCGGTATGCGGATTAGAATCAAAGCAGCAACACCCAGGCACGTTGTTGCAATCAACAAGCGGCCTGGGCGGTCTAGGTGTCCGACCCGAACCAGCACCTGCGAAGCGACGATGTTGCCGAAGGTGAAGATCATCCCCAGGATCGCGAACTCGAGTGCGCCTCCCTGAAACTCCTCGCGAATGACGATGGCGGTGATGACGCCGAAGGCCGCACCGAGGACGCCTGCCAACGCTTGGGTAACGATGGCCGGAAGGATCTCCTTTGACCGCCAAACGACCCGCAGTCCATCGACAATCCGAGCGAGCTGGGACCCGTCGGTTGGCGCCTCTTCTGCCTTGGGTGCCGGTCGGAGAGGAATCGCTGCCAATCCGCTACCGATCTTCATCACGCTCATGATGACGAGGGCACCCGGCGCACCGATGAAACTCGCGGTGCCGCCCAGCACGCGCCCGGCAAATTTGGCAATGAACTGCACGCGGTTCGCTTTCGCAACTGCCGGCTGGATGTCGGACGCCATCCTGTTCAACAACGCGTTGCGGGCTGGGATAACGAAGGGATCGACGGTCCCGACAACAAGTGCAAAAGCGATCAGATACCAATAGGTCAGCGCGCCGAATCCGGTAACGATCGCAAGGGCGAGCGCGGCCACGCCGGCAAGACATTGTAGGCGGATTAGCAACCGGCGAATGTCGTATTTGTCGGCGGTGGTGCCACCAAACAGCGCCAACAGCAACGACGACACCAACAACATACTGGAGGCAAAACCAACACGCTCCGGCGATTCACCGAGTTCGATGGTCACCAGATAGGGGAACAGGACATGGATCATCCCCCAGCTCGTCATCCAGCCGAAATGGCCGCCGAGATACCAGACGCGATACTGCCGGTCGGAACTGGTGCCGATCGCTTCAGCGGCCAACGTCTGCTCCGATCAGAGTTAGAACTTCGGGAATACTGGTGATGGTGTGGTCAGGGCGGACTGCGTGGCCGTCGGGTAAGCCGATGCCTTCATGATCGTGCCAGATGCCCATCATGCCAATGCGTTGAGCAGCGGCTACGTCAAACTCAAGGTGATCGCCGACCATCCACACGTCGTTCGGCTGCAAAGCGAGCATGTCGAGCACATGTTGAAAGGCCGCCGGATCGGGCTTACCGACGCCGAATTCACCCTCGATTTGAACATGCTCGAAATGTTTCTG
>CAZCVU010000385.1:0-3141 GCA_964501745.1 uncultured Flavobacteriales bacterium
CTGCATTTCAGCTGTCCGCATGATCGCCGTCTGCGTGAAGTCGTCGTTTAGACCCGCACCCATCTCCGGCTCCCGTTTGGGCTATCACGCACTGTTGCCGATTCGTGCGACGAATGCCGCTGTCTTACAATATTCTCGTACCAATCTCGTCGGCATCCTGGGCTTGTCATGCCAACCCTGAATCGCACTGCAGCAGGTGAGTGCCGCACTTACGGCAGTCGCTACTACCAAAACCGCGAACCGAAAGCGTGACGCCGGGATTGGAGTGCATTGCCTGCAGCAGCTTGCACTCATTGCCGCCGGGTACTGGTGCCGCCCACAACTCCGATGCGGCCTGCGTCAGCTGATCGATGTGCCAGCGCACGGGTTTGTCGTTGCGGAAATGACGTGCGACGCGGGCGCGTATGCCGCCCGGGCCGTAGGCGCTGCCTGCATATGCGTACCAGCCGGCGCTCAGCCTCCAGCCCGGCTGTTTCGCGAGCGTTACGCGCACCGGTGCGGCAAGCTTCACAAGCAATAGATACGCTCCTACCTGTGCTGGCAGTGCCGCTTCGCTATCTTGCGCAATGGGTCGACAACCGGCGACAGATCTTGCAGCCTCCAGTATCGGCAGTTTGGTGCTGGGTCTCGCCGCTTTCGGCATCGAGTTCCGCGGCCTGTCGCGAAGGTCGCTTAGTCTGCGGCCATCGAATTCCTGCTGCCGGGCAAGTCGCCGGTTATGGCATAGGCGAGCGTCTGCACGACCTGTTCTGGAGTTTCGCACACCGCAAGTGCCGCCGCGTCGATCTCCTTCAGGGCATGGTTGTGCTCGGGAGCGTGCAGGGTTACCAGCGCCTTGCCGAGAGCGGCGGCATTGCCGGCATCGAAGGCGGCATTCCACTGCTTAAATTTGTCACCGAACCGCACAACCACAATGTCGGCTCCGGCGATCAGAGTACGCGTACGGATCGCGTTCATCGACGCGCCTTTGCGATCATGCCAAAAGGCATTCTCTTCACTGCCCAAGATCGCTGTACCGCAATCATCGCTGTCAGCGTGGACGCAATTCGGCCCTTCGAGACGAACCGGCAGCCCGGCTTGCTTGACGCCGTCGGCTATACGGTCGCGCCAGTCGGAGTGGATTTCGCCCGAAAGGTATACATTCCAGGTCTTCTCGCTCATTTGATGATCCTTGTCGCTCTGCAAGCTAATGTGAATTGGGGAAAGGGTCTCTTCTGCATGCCCGCGTTTCATACACTAGCATGGTGTGTGGTAAGCGGCCCAGACACCGCTACCGTCTGCAATGACGCCAGACAGTCCGCATGGGGCAATTGTAACTATTTGTAATCTTTCTGAAAATCGACGTCCGGTCATACGCCAAGGATAGATTATCAGGAGAAAGCGGGTTAAGCTTCCTTAGCACTAATTCTCGGCTGCACAAGACGGTGTGATGGGTGGGAGCGCCGCACCAACTCAGCGCAACCACGTAGGCTGTTGCTGCAAAGTGTCGCCGACCGGGTGGTGCCGACGAATAGGGAGGAAGCTGAGGAAATGCCACAAGAAACGGAATTTACGAAGAGTTCATTTGAGGCCGGTAGCCAGATCTTCGATGAAGGTGACAAGGGCGATAATCTTTACCTGATCACCAACGGATCGGTTGAAATCCGCAAGATGCGAGATCAGGTGCCGCAAACACTGACAACCCTCGGTAAGGGCGACATCTTCGGCGAGATGGCTCTGTTCGACGGGCGGCCTCGAGCGGCTGCGGCCCACGCGGTCCTGGATACGGATGTGCTGGTGCTCTCGAAGGATGATTTCGATACCCGCGTGTCGAACATGGATCCCGTCATTTCCAACATCGTGGTCTATATGATCATGCGCGTACGCAGCATGACCGACGAATTCATGCGCCGCGCCAAAGAGGGATAGGTGGCTGTGAAGTCTGAGCGGTTGGCTGCCTAGGCCGACGCACCATTCATGGTGCTAATGTTCTGGGGCTGCTAATCGGCACGCTTCTTGGCTGCTTGAGGATCGACGTAGGTATAGGCGATCTCCGTATAGTTGCCATACAACACCCGAAGATAGGCGTCAGAATCGTGTGGACAGCACAGCGATCCGTCGAATACGGAGATTTGCGACGTCGGTACCACCAAATCAAACGGAACACCGTATTTTCCGTTTTCCAAGGCTGGCATGCCAGCCTTGGAGGTGAAGCGTTCAAGCACATGCTGGCCCGCGTTCTTGCCCTTCCTATAGGCAACGATATCGACCCGCAACTCGCCGCGCAGACGGTTCCGCTGGTATCCAAACGGCCAAGGATGGCGACGATCGAATCCGATCGAAATCACTTCACATTCCGGGAAATATTCAAGTGCGTAGCCGTCCGCCGTGGCTCTTCGTCGTAGCGCAGATACCAACCTATCCCACGTCGTCTGGTCGTCGAGCAGGACGGAAATATCGACATCGTCCTCCCAGGCGATCAGGCCGCCTTCGCGGACGGCGCCGAGTAGGGTTCCTCCTTCGAGCCAATGTGTGACGCCTGCGGCGGTCAAACAGTCGTCAACGTAGCAGCAGAGTGCGATCAAATGATCCCGGCAGCAGGGCGCGGTGTTCAGGCCCAACTTGTTTACGTAAAGGTTGAACGGGCATGGTGCCGAAGATTTCGTGCAGCCGAGCCAACCGACCGAATCACCGAGCACCAATTGCCCAATACGGTGTTTCCGCGCGAAACCCGCGAGATCGCCGTCGGCTTGACGCTGGAGTACTGTCAGGGCGGGATCGCTTAATGGTCGCATGACCCGGTGCCGATCCTGACGCCGGCGGTGCACGAACCACGTGAGTTCAAGCAACGTTGCGGTAAGCAACACGCCGCGAAGTCCGGCATTGGGGACGGCGATTCCAGCGGCTAGTGCAAATGGAGCAAACCAAAGCCCCGCATAATCTCCATGTTTCGCAAACGGCTCGACGATTGGCACGGTCGGTATAAACGCGATCGCCGGCGCAGCGATTACGAAAAACAGCAGGCCGATGAACAGAACTGACATTACCAGTGCCGAGGCGTCAAACTCTCCCGGCGAGACCGAAACTACGGCGACCACCAGGGCCAGCAACACGACAGATTTGCCGATTTCGACCCGCGATGTCCGGATCCAGTTCCGCCGG
>CAZCVU010000386.1:0-3121 GCA_964501745.1 uncultured Flavobacteriales bacterium
GTGGTGTAGTTTTGCTCCGCCCGAGTGGCGCATTTTTACTCCGCCGTTGACACAATCCCGGCAGCGCCGAGATACGAGCTTTCATGGGCGGAATGCACCACTGGGCGGGCGAGCATGATGAGGCCGTTCGGCTGTACCAGCAAGCAAAGCACCTAAACCCGCTGCACGCCATCTGGTACTATCCGATGAGCGCCCGCGCCCTCGACGCCAGCGGGGACGAGGAAGCGGCCCTGTGCACTGTGCGCGCCGGCCGCGAGCGGCAGCACAACAACTTCCCTTGTCTGCTGCAACTGGCGAGCCTGCTCGGACGCCGGGGCGAGCTCGATGAGGCTCGCGAGTCCTTGCGCCGTGCGCTCCTTCTCTCCCCGGATTTCACCCTAGCCCGAGTGGATCATTGGTTGATGACCCGCGACGAAGCCTACACGGCAGCCTTCGTTGCGGGCCTCAAAGCTGCTGGCCTCCGCGAATGACAGAAGTCACGAAGATCCGAGTTTTCCAACTCCTAAACAGCCACTCCTAGTCTGTCCGAAGTCAGCTTCGGGTGTGCGCCGTGGTAAGGCGGCGCTTTTCCAGTGGGTGCAAGTCCCACCCGGCCATCGCTCCAGCCGGAAGCAACCGGAGCAGTCATGGAGGTGACGAAATGGCTGAAGCCTTCGGGTAGCGTGTCACGAATTGGTGACAGCGCGAGTGTGCAGGCCGCAACGCGAGTGAATGCCGAGCAAGCCTCGAAAAGGACGATGTGCAGGCCGACCCGACGACCCTTTCGGGGAAGGCTGATATGTCTGGGTGAATGAGCGATGAGTACGCCCGGGCGCTGCACCGGGGTAGTGGCAGCAGCATGTACACAAGGAAAGCGCAGGCAACACGGGAAACCCCAAGGCGTGGTCAGGGATGACCAACCGGACGCCCGCGAGGGACAGGCTGGGCGCCCTGGGGTGGCGGAGAGGTTCGTAATACCGCTGAGGCCGGGTAACGCCGGCGGAGGGAAGGAACCTCAGTTCAAGACGGACGCAAGAAGCGGTGAGGGACCAGGAGATTGGGCAACCTATCAACTCCGAAGAGTGTTCAGAAACTGCAGATGGCGTTGCACGCGAAAGCGAAGGCTGAAGCCGGCTGCCGCTTCTACGCCCTGTACGACAAGATCAGCCGTGAGGACATCCTGGCTCATGCCTATGCCCAGTGCCGCTCCAACAAGGGCGCGCCAGGTGTGGACGGTCAGGAGTTCCGGGACATCGAGGCGTATGGGGTGAAGCGGTGGCTTGGCGAACTGGCGCTTGCGCTCAGGCAGGAGACTTACCGAGCGGACCCTATCAGAAGAGTGTTCATCCCGAAGGCCAAGGGCAAACTCAGGCCGTTGGGCATCTCGACCCTGCGGGATCGGGTCTGCATGACAGCAGCGATGCTGGTGTTGGAGCCGATCTTCGAAGCCGACCTTCCGCCAGAGCAGTATGCTTACCGTCGCGGGCGAAACGCCCAACAGGCGGTCGTCGAGGTGGAAGAGCTGCTATTCCGTGGCCACCCGGACGTCGTTGACGCCGACCTCGCGGACTACTTCGGGAGCATCCCCCATGCCGAGCTATTGAAGTCGGTCGCGCGCCGGATTGTGGATCGGCGCGTGCTGCATCTGATCAAGATGTGGATGGAATGCCCCGTGGAAGAAACCGATGATCGCGGAAGGAAGAGACGCACGACCCAGGCCCGGGACAAGCGGCGCGGCATCCCGCAGGGCTCACCCCTCTCACCGCTGCTGGCGAATCTGTATATGCGTCGGCTGGTGCTGGGATGGAAGAAGCTCGGGCTGGAGCAAAGCCTTGGCACGCGCATCGTGAGCTATGCCGACGATCTCGTGATCCTGTGCAGGAGGGGCAATGCCGAAGAGGCCTTGCAGCGACTGCGCGAGCTCACGAGCAAGCTGAAGCTCACGATCAGCGAGGAGAAGACACAAATCTGCAAGGTCCCGGATGGGGAGTTCGACTTCCTGGGATACACCTTCGGGCGGATGTATTCGCCGAGAACCGGCCAGGCACGCCTGGGCTACCGGCCATCGAAGAAGAGCATCAAGCGCATGGTCGAGAAAATCCATGTGCTGACCGAACGAAAGGGAACTTGGCAGGAGACCACAGAGCTGGTGGGCGAGTTGAACCGCTCGTTGCGCGGATGGGCGAACTACTTCGAAGTAGGGACCGTCAACAAAGCGTACCGGGCGCTCGACAACTACACAGCAGTGCGGTTGCGCCGGTGGTTGCGCGCCAAGCACAAGGTCAGGCGACGCAAGGGCGGGACATATCCACTCTCGCACCTTTACGGGCACTTCGGGCTCGTACGCTTGACCCGGCTTGGGCACGACGTGCCGCGGGTGAAGGCGTGAGGTTTTGTCCGAGAGCCGGATGCGGGAAATCTGCACGTCCGGTTCGATGAGAGGGGTGTGGAAACGGAGCAATGGCTCGGCTATTGAGGCACCGCCAGACGAAAGCGGCGGAAACAGATAGGCCGACCCTACTACCACCGCGCCACATCCCTACTCTACCACTTTCTTCCGTTTAGCGCTCGCTAATATTACGGGGAGTCTTAGGGGTAGACCGGACGTGAATCGGCGAAACCGGACATTCGCCCACACCGCGGTCCGTCGGCCAGCGCGATCCTGGCAAAGCCACTTGAAATTGGGTGAAACACAAGTCGGCAACTGTGCTTGCGCCCGCGAGGCGAAGGGGTGTCCATGCCCCCCCAATTCAGACCGACGGCCGCTAAGGTATTGACGGGCAATGAGACGATATGCGGCCCGAGAGTCTGAAATGTCGCAGATTTGGACTGAGTTTCGACAAGGGCTGTAGACTCTTAATCAGCGGGTCCAAGGTTCGAGTCCTTGTGCGCCCACCAAAGATTTCAAAGGCTTAGCTGGAAACAGCTAAGCCTTCTCCATTTCAAGTCACCGATAAGTCACCATCAAAACTTGTTTCGTGGTCAATTTTGGCCATTCGAGAGCTCACCGGCCAAACCTCTCTCTGACCACCTTCAGCACGCTCCCCGGCAGCCCGACTGCTGCGTTTTCGTGTAGGCGCTGAGGAGTATGTAAGCGGCGGAGCAAAAATACACCACTGAGGCGGCTGGGATGTCCGGCTGC
>CAZCVU010000387.1:0-3121 GCA_964501745.1 uncultured Flavobacteriales bacterium
AGCGCAGCCGTTCGAAATCCTGGCTCATATTGGCAAAAAACTCGTTATCCACCATGCCGACCGCAACGCCGATCGCATGCTCGAAACCCAGCGCGTCCGTGCCACCGTGACTCTTCACGACAATTCCATTCAATCCCAGCAAAATAGCGCCGTTGTGACGCCGCGGATCGAGCCGCCTGCGCATCGATGCGATTGCCCCTTGTGCGAGCATCGCCCCAATGCGGGACCAGACGCTACTCTTGAGCGCCTCGCGCATGAACTGCGCAAAGAACTTAACGGCGCCTTCCATCGTCTTGATCGCAATATTGCCGGAAAAGCCATCGGTTACGACAACATCGACGGTGCCGGCGGGAATGTCGTCGCCCTCAATGAAACCCTTGAATTCGATTGGCAGATCGGATGCGCGCAGAATGGCCGCGGCGTCGCGCACTTCGTCGTGCCCCTTCAGTTCTTCGACACCGATGTTCAACAATCCGATCGACGGTTTTTCGACGCCGAGAATGGTCCGGGCGAACACTTCGCCCATCACTGCAAACTGTACCAGGTTGTCGGCTGTACACTGCACATTCGCCCCGAGATCCAACATGCACGTCTCGCCACGGATGGTTGGAAAGGCCGAGGCGATGGCCGGCCGATCGATCCCCTCCAATGTCTTTAGAACGACTTTCGACATCGCCATCAGAGCCCCGGTGTTGCCGGCAGACACAACTGCGCGGGCCCCCTCGCTCTTGACCGCCTCGATCGCCATTCGCATGCTCGAATGCCGCCGCGTGCGTAGCGCAACCGACGGCTTGTCATCGTTGGTCACGATATCATCGGTGTGATGGACAGTCGCCACACCAGCCAAATTCGAATGCCGAGCGATGATCGGCGACAAACGATTCTCATCGCCGAAGAACAGAAAATCGACGTGTGGAAATCGCTCGACCGCCAACGAGGCACCTTCGACGACCATTGCCGGGGCACCATCCCCTCCCATGGCGTCGAGTGCGATTGTCAGACGCTCAGTCACGACATATCGGCCTTAAGGCGAGATTTCCATCGACACGAGCCTATAGACTCGCCACCTCTACGACCTCCCGGCCATCATAATGACCACAGGCCTGACAGATATGATGCGGGCGCTTCAACTCGCCACAATTGACGCATTCGGTCTGACGAACCGACTGCAGACTATCGTGTGAACGGCGCATGTCGCGGCGAGACCGCGATTTTTTTCTTTTCGGGACAGCCATAGATTGAAGCTCTCGAGCTGGGAAGGTAATTATGCCCGGATATCGCCCGGTTGAATAGACGCATTCGAGCTCTGGGGCAAGCGGAATGCCAGTATTACTCGCGCTCGTTCCGCCAATTCGAGAGCGCGGGAAACGGCCCACTCACCTCCTCGTCCACGTCTGAAGGGCGCTCCGAAGCGTGGATTTCCATCGCAACCGCATCGCTTTTTCGCGGATAGGGGTCCAGTGCCAAGGCCAACTGTTGGGCGACAAGCTCGCCGATGTCGATTATTTCCCCTTCAAATGGCTCTGGCGGCGTCGCTTCCTCGAACGGCGTATCGGCAATATCCGCACCATCGTCCTCGGGGCCATAGAGCGCGTCAATGGGCTCGTCGATACAGGCCGAAATCGGTTCAAGAGTAACCACGCAGCGCTGTATAGCCTCGGCATGGAGCGCGCCTGTTACGCGGACCAGGGAGCTGTCGGGAACGCGGCTGGCGGCCAGGCGCGCGCTCAGGCCGTTCAGTTCAAGCAAACCAAACCTCGATGCCAAGGCCGCCCGCTCGGCCGCATCGGCGGTGATCGTGAGCTCGACAACCGCATCATCAAGCTCGCGCAGCTGCAGCGGCCGAGAGAACTCATAGGGAATTTCTTTGGCAGCGTTCATGGCGCGACCGGAATGTCCGGAATTGGTGCGAATTCGATGCTGCCCGCGCTGAAACTGGCGAGTGGCTGTTGTTTCAGACTCGCAGCCGCCGCCCGGACGTACCCAGCCATCGCGGCAATCTGAGCTGGCGCAGGCTTGGCTGTAGCATATAAGTTGCGGCGCAAGGCGTCTTGCAACAGCTGTTCGTTACCAACCAGGCCATCCTCATAGGCCTCCACGCGACCGAAATAGTGACTCGCCAGTTTCTTCATATGTTTGCCGACGCTAAGGTCGCCTACCCCCATTTCCCTCAGGTTTCTATCCAAATCCGCGAACATGGTGTCGGACAACTCCTGGGCAAGACCCGCACTGTTCCCTTCACTAGTGAGCCTCCGCATAACGAGAATTCCGTGAAGCGCGACCATATCAAAGCGACCAGTAGGCGAATCCGGCACGCCAAGCGAGCGATAAAACTCAGGTGATCGCGCCTGTTCCACAATCCTGCTGTAGAGCCGCATAGCCGTCGAGCGCAACTCCGATCCAGTAAAGAATCTGCTCAGAATCCGAATCATCTTGCTGTCACTCCCGTGCGGCGTGAGCTAATTGACAGGCCGCAAGCGCGATGCAATGTTCCATTTGAGTATTGCTGTTCTCCGGCCGAAGCGCCTCGCAGGGGTCGCACCCGTGATGAGCCAATGACTTGCAAACCATCCTCTGACGCCATGCATGCAAATGTGCCTTCTTCGATAACTGCCCGCATCCTGGCTGGTGTGTTTGCACTCGTGATTGCCGCCGGGGTCTCTGCATGTGCTCCAAGGACGACAACGCGTGGCAACCTTCCGACCGAGGACAAACTTTCGCAGGTAACGGTGGGCGTTCACAAGAAGGACGATGTCCGCACGTTGCTCGGGGCGCCGTCAACGATTGGAACCTTCGAAGACAGTGTTTGGTACTACATTGGTCGGCGCACCACACAATTTGCGTTTTTCCGGGAAACCATCATCGATCAGAAAGTCATCGTCTTGTTCTTCAGTGAGCAAGGCGTCGTCGAGCGGCTTGAGGTGTACGACCAAGACGATCTACGTGAAATCAGCCTGGTCGAACGGAAGACGCCAACCGCCGGTCACTCGCTTGGATTCTTCGAGCAGATTCTGGGCAACATCGGGCGCTTCAACAAATAACGCCGCCGCGGCAGATGCCGCCAAGATTTCTCAAAACCCGGTAATTCTGCGCGCTTATCGCGCCAACAATGCGAGTAGCA
>CAZCVU010000388.1:0-3120 GCA_964501745.1 uncultured Flavobacteriales bacterium
AAAGACCGGTCATGCACTAACATTCACACTGGACCACTCAAAGGGGGCCAACCATGAGTGGCAACCGGCTCGACCGCCGGATGGGCCTTTCCGGGGAAAGGCACGATCAGCGCGAGAGAACCACGTCCACGGCCTCGAAAAGGGTAGACACCGCGTAGTCGGCGTCCCTGCCGTCGCGTTCGACGTAGCCGCGGTCGATCCAGATGGTGGTGCAACCCGCCGCCTTGCCAGCGCCCACGTCGCGCCAGCGATCACCGACCATGAAGCTCGCCGCGAGGTCGATGCCCAGTGCCTCGGCGGCGTCCTCGAGCATACCCGGCTGCGGCTTGCGGCATCGGCAGGTGTCGGTGTCATCGTGATAGCAGACTCGAACGTCGTCGAGACCGAGCAGATCGCGAAGCCGGGTGTTTATCACCTCCACGACGCGACGGTCGACGAGCCCGCGCGCCACATCGGGCTGGTTGGTGACGAGGACGCGGAACAGACCCGCTGCGCGCAAGCGCTCGAGCGCGCGCTCGGTGTCGGGAAAAAGCTCAATCGCCTCGGGGCTGTGGACGGTCGTGGGCAATCCCCGCTTGACCGCGGTCCGGATTAGGACTCCGTCGCGGTCGAGAAACACCGCGCGCGCGGTCCGCGGGGGAGCATTCACGCGCGGACGGCCGTATTTTCGGCGTCCATCCCTTCCCATTTTGTGCTGTGGACCGCGAGGTCAGGATGGGACACCAGGCAGTGCCACAGCACCGCCTGAAACGCTTCCGTGTGAGGCGTGACCAGGGCCTTGTCCACGGTCGGCACCACCACGACTTCGTCGCCCGCCCGCTTGGTGTAGCCGCCGTCCCTTCCGACGACGCCCAGAACCTTCATTCCGCGTGCATTGGCCGCGTCGATGGCATGGACGATATTTGCACTCACGTTGCGTTCGGCGTCGCCGCCGCCCACGGAGAACACGAACAGCGCGTCGTTTCGATGGGCGCGGCTGGTCTCCATCCAGGCGACGAAGACCGTCTCCCACCCCTCGTCGTTGGTGCGTGCCGTCAGCTCCGCGACGTTGTCCACCGGCGTGCAGGCGTCGATCGCGCAGAGTTTGCGAAAGTCGTTGACGGCGTGCGAGCAATTGGCGGCACTGCCACCGACGCCTACGAAGAAGAGGCGCCCCCCGCGTTCCCGCAATGCCCTGAGCTCATGGGCCATGCGGTCCAGCGCTTCGGGCGCAATCGCGGTGGCAATGGCCGCCACCTGTTCGAGGAATGTTTTCGAATGTCCCATGGCGTTACCGATCCCGCCGGCGTCGTGGTGTTCGCCCCGTAGGCTGCTTCGCCGCCGCTTCCCGCTATCGGCGATTGAACGGCTTGTCCGCAAGACAAAGTTATCACGGCGACCGCCGAGCGGCGAATGGATTTCGCGCATCCCGGCGCGTCGGGAAGGGAGACGGGCGCCCCAGAATTGGGGGCCGGGGATCGACCTATCAGGTCTGGGCGGTGCGGACCTTTCTCTTGTAGCGGTCCTTGAGACGGTGCTCGAGCACCGTCGCCGCACCGACCTCCTTGGTGAAATTGCGGACGGTGCGGATGATCCGGGATGGGTGCATGACGTACCCGATCAGGTAGTTGAGCACCATGAACAGGATGCGGTAGAGCGCGAGCTCGAACGTGCTCATGCGGTCGTTGTACGTCGCCGGGTTGAGCCGCGTGAAATCGCTGTTCGACGAGTTCAAGGACAGGAAATAGTCGTCGTCGAGCCGGATCCCGCCCTTCTCGAGAAGCTCATCGAACAACTCGGTGCCGGGGTAGCCGAGGAAGATCATGATCGGCACCTCGTCGACGCCGCGCAGCGCCAAGTACAGACCATAGAGGATGGTGCGAAAGACGTGTCGCCGCCCTTCGTGGGGGAAGCCGATGATCAAATTCGTGCGCACCGTGATGCCGAGCTTGCGCGCGGTGAGGACGGACTTGGTCAGCGTTTTGAGATCCACCCTCTTTTTGATCTTCTTCAAGGTCTCGGGCGAGCCGCTCTCGGGGGCGTAAACCAAGTAGCTGCACCCCGATTCCTTCAAATAGCGCAACGCTTCCTCGTCCAGGGCTTCGCTCCTGGTGCCTGAAGGGAGCGACCATTCGAGGCGGATCCCGTTCTCGAGAAGCTTCTTGCAGAACTCCACGGTCCAGCGCTTCTTGGTGATCGCCGTCAGGTCGTAAAACTGAAGGCTCGTGATATTCCAGCGTGCGACATAGCTCTTAATCTCCGCGATCAGATCATCCACGTCGCGGAGGATGTAGCGTGTCGTCCACATCTGGGGACTGCTGCAAAAGGTGCATTGGTACGGACATCCCCTCGAGGCCAGGATAGGCATGTCGCGTGACGTGTGCGTACCGTAAGACTTTCCGGCTTCCCAGAAGGCCTGGAGATGCTCTTCGGGCCAGTTCGGCCAGGGTATGTCGTTGATTTCCCGGATGCGCGGCAGGTGATCGGTCTGGTGGTAGTCGCCGTCCTTGTCGAGATAGGAGATGCCGCTGACGCGGGAGTAGTCGCCGTCGCGAGTCCACGCCTCCAAGAGGTCGAGAAACTTGCGCTCGCCCTCGCCTCGCACGCAGACGTCAAGGGCCGGGCAATCCCTGAGAACGTATTCCCCCAGGGCGGTCACGTGCTCGCCGCCGGCGACGAACAGTGCCTCGGGAAAACGCTTGTGGGCTTCGTTGATCAGCTTGCGCACGACCAGCCAGTCGCTCGAGAACATCGCGCTGAACGCGAGAACACCCGATCGTTGCGGGACGCGGTCGAGGGTTTCTTCGATGGTGAGCCCCTGGCACTGGTAGCCCGGATACTCCTCGGGCTTCCAGATGCGGTCGAGGCCCTCGCCGATGGCGTCGACCAGAACCATTTCGTAGCCGTGTCTGGCGACGTACGCCGAAAGGTACGCGTACGCGATGCAGGAGGTCCCCTCGTTGTTGAGCGCGCCCGAGGTGCCGAATATTGGGCCGCGAATGAACGTGATGAGGGGTTTTTTTCGATTCGTCATTCCTATCCTTGACCGAATTCTTTCCTCAATCGCTCGCCGCCTGGCGCATTAGTAGTATTCGCGCCAGCCCGATGGTTCTCTGATAACGAGTATATCTTGAGCGAGTG
>CAZCVU010000389.1:0-3113 GCA_964501745.1 uncultured Flavobacteriales bacterium
GCGACAGGGCATTCGACGCGCTTCCATGAGCGATGCCGGCTACGTCGCGTCAAGTGACCGTCATATCCAACGAACTCGTTACCAGCTATCACGATACGGTGGAACGCTACATTCTGTAGGGGTTTAGGCTGCCCGCATGCATGATCGAACCGGGAAGCAGATGCCCGACGATTTCCTCTGCGAGCCGTGCAACTTCAATCAACGATTCGAGATCGATGCCTGTCTCAATTCCGAGTTCTTCACTAAGGAAGACGAGATCCTCGGTGCATACATTGCCCGCGGCCCCCTTCAACGCCGCAAAGGGGCAACCTCCCAAACCTGCGACCGAGCTGTCGAAGAGATCGACGCCCATTTCAAGTCCGGCGTAAGCATTGGCAATGCCCATTCCCCGGGTATCGTGAAGATGCAGACAGATTCGCATTCTTGGCCAGGTTTCTCTCAAACTCCCGACAACGCGCTTGATACCCTCCGGTGAGGCCCATCCCATAGTGTCGGCGAGGCGAACTTCCTCGATCTCGCAGTCCTCTTCTTTTGCAATTTCGAGAAGTTCCGAAAGGCGTTCGACGACTGTTCGTGGCTCTACTGAACCTTCAAAGTTACACCCAAAGGCTGTCATAATAGTTGCGCTCGTTACGGGGATATCGTTTGCTTTGTACAGGTGAATCTGGTTGCGCTGTACGTCTCGGTTAACCTCGAATCCCCGATTAGTATTGTGCTTCATGAAGGTCTCGGAAGTTGTTGTTGAAATTGACCCGGTTTGCGTCAATTTGCTGTGCTTGAGCGCCCGTTCAATACCTTTTTCGTTAAGACAGATTCCTTGGTAGACAACACCGGGTTTTGGTTTGATTCCCTCGACGACAGCATCCGCGTCGGCCCAACCCGGCACGCGCTTTGGATTGACGAAGGAAGCGACCTGAATCTTCCTTAGGCCGGTCTCGGAAAGAGCGTCTATTAGCTGGATTTTTCGGTCAGTCGAAATCGGTCCCTCTTCAATCTGAAATCCTTCGCGAGGGCCTTCCTCCTGAATATCTATCTTCTTCGGGAAATCATTCATCACCATCTCCGATTGGATACCTGTTTTGGCTCAATCAGTGCATCATTGTCTTTGTTGGGAGGCCACCACTACCAGCACGGGCTACAGTTACCTTCGTTCTGACTATCAGAATATTGTTCTGACTGAAAGAACGAATTTGTTAGAATATGGAACCCAATTCCATGAGCTGTCGTTCGGCGTATTCTTGAAAAGAAACTCTACGCCTGTCTATTCCGTGCTGAAAATGTCAGCAGCCGAGGGCAGACCGATCGAAAATTGACGGGGCATTGGCTCAATCTTCGTGAGCGGTCTGAAGTGGGCAGCCAGAAACCCATCCGGTATCCGCTTCCCGCTATTGTAGCGAGCTGCCGAATGGATTCGACTGGCAGAAGGGCAGATGTTTGCTGCAAAGCGGACATGAAAGGAGTCGCTCATCAAGTTGATTGGGTCCGGCTCTAAGGCTACCGGTATCAAAATCCAAAATCGCAATTTGGCAACAAAGGACGACGGCAAAGGCTTGTAATTTTCGTCACGAACTTGTCCCGCGATGGCGCGCTCACGACGCGGATGTCAGGCAGCGTACAAGCCTGTTTGCCAGTTCCTCCAGCAGGTCAACATAGAGATCCGGCCCGGGTTCGAGTTTCGCACCCAATGGGTCGAGCACTTCGATTCTAGCGCTGTTATCCTCGGTAATCACGGCGATCAGGGTCGGGCGGAACTGGGGTTCGACGAACACACAGACCGTTCCGAGTCCCTTGACGAGCTCTCGAATGCGCCGCAGGCGATCGGCGCCGGGCTGTCGATGGGGGGAAGGGGTGATTGCGGCTACATGTCGCAGCCCGTAGCGCTTCTCGAAATATCGGTACGCGTCGTGAAACACGATGAAGGGTAGTAGGTCTATTGATTTGAGCCTCTCGTTCAAGTTTCGGTCGAGCGCCGCAAGCCGCAAATCCAGAGCCTCGGCGTTCGCTCGGTAGACGCTGCCATGGTCCGGATCGACGGCGATCAGCGTCGCCGCGATATGCGCTGCCATAGCCCTCGCATTTGCCGGGTCGAGCCAAGCGTGCATGTCAATCTCAGCGGGCCTACGGTTCGCGGCGCGCCGATCTATTTCACTGCCGTTGCCAGAGGCCTGCCCGATCGCTCGGTCATCTGTCGTCAGTAAGCTTACGCCGGGTGCATCATAGAGGCTGGCGACGCGCGCATTTCGAGGCAGCGCTCTCAAAGCCTTGGCGAGGAAGGTTTCCAGCGTCGGCCCCATCCAGAAGATGGCGTCGGCCCTTTGCAGCAAACGTGCACCCGAAGGTTTCAGTTGAAAAGTGTGCGGCGACCCTGACGCCGCCATAAGTAGCTGTGGCTCGCCGAGGCCGGCCATGACAGCGGAAACCAGCGCATGAATAGGTTTGATGCTTGCGACGACGCGGGGTGCAGCCGCTGCCGGTCCAGGTGCGAGGAGTAGACCGCAGATGACTAAGATCAGGGCCAGCCGTGCGGTCAGTACCATGATCCTGTTCCTACCCCCTTGAATTCAGTTGGTTTCGCTGCCCAAGCCCGCTAAACGTTATAATATAACATTTTGCGGTTATTCAAAGCCGGTGCTGATCGATCGCGGTTCATCGCCGATCGGGCGCGACGGAACTTCGACGCCCATCCGTTCAATGCTGCAGGACGGATCAATCGACGAGGCGAACGGTTTACCTTGTACGCATTAACAATAGCGTGTGGGCGATGACCGAGGGAAGTGAGCTCTCTCTTGCGCCGGCCATTCGCGACGGTGTTCTCTTCGCAGAGTCCGGACGGCGAGCCGACGAGACTGCGGAGCATGGATTGAACACTGGAAATGCAGAGCGGGCGCATGCCACTGGTGAGCGGGTAAACGAAGATGAACCCGCGCTGATGCGCCGTGCCGGGAACGGTGATGCGACGGCCTGTCGAATTCTGGTCGACCGCCACCTTCGATCGATTGTCGGCTTTGCTTATCGTTTCCTCGGTGATTTTGCGGAAGCGGAAGATGTCGCCCAAGAAACCTTCCTCCGGCTGTGGCGCCATGCCCACCGCTGGGAGGACCGCGCACGGCTTA
>CAZCVU010000390.1:0-3110 GCA_964501745.1 uncultured Flavobacteriales bacterium
CCTCGCCGCGGGCAATGATGACCGCACCAAGGCAGCGGTCATGTATGTGGAACCTGGTGGTTACTACGAGCAGGGACTGGCCTTTTCGAAGCCAGTGGTCGCGTGCGTCGTCGGGCGCTGGAAGACCAACCTTACACGCGCTGTCGGGCACGCGGGTGCCCTGGCAGGCTCCGGCGACGATGCCGAAAGCAAAGAGAAATGGTTCCTCGATGCGCTGCAGGTTCCGCGAATTTTCCAGCCCAAAGACCCGGTTGTCTCTGCGAAAGGCGCGGTCGTGACAAACAGTGCCGACGTTCCGAAAGCCTTGACGACGTTGATGCAAATGCATGATGTCGAGCCGGACTTCCCGCCGCAGGGAGACCTGGTTCTGAAGGCCTGGTTTGGAAACAACCAAGGTCTGCAGCTTCCCGCCGCGCTCGATCTGCCCATCGTCGAGGCCCTCGCCCCGTTCAACGAGCAGATCAAGGCCGTCAACGAGCAGCTCGGTGCGATTTTCGCCAGACAGTCCATGAAGGATAGTTCCGGCGCCTCGCGCATGGACGCCGAAACGCAGATCACCAGTATCCACGGTGAGTCGATCCTCGACTCCGCACAGCGATCCATTGAAGCCAACATATTTCGGGCCTTGGTCAAGACCAGTCCGACGCACAATGACGAGGTGCTAACGAACATTGCCGTGGTCTCCTCGGTCTGCTTCCAGAGTGACGCCACGCGCGTCGCCGCAGATGCGGCACGCGAGGCCGGCAATGCGCCGAATTTGGTTGTCGCCACGGCCTGCAGCCTGGTTGGGCCGAAGAAGGTGGAAGGTGCCTGCGCTGTCGCACAGGGATTGATCGATCTATTTGGCCGCAGCGGTCTGACCGACGCCTCCGACGAAGATTTCGACTTTTCCGCCATCGCGCCGGACGACGACACGCTGAGCCTGTTCTTCGCGGACACTCCCAGCGACGAGGCCCAATCACTGCTCGACGCGGTGGCGCAACGGGGCGCGCGCTCAACTTTCCTGGCCTTCCTGCGGTCGATCGGCCGGCCGCTCACAGGCGATGCGGTGTTGGCGGCGATCACAACGACTCTGGCCTGGCCCTCGCTGATGCGCAAGCGGATCTCAATTCAATCCGCCGTCAACCTGCCGTGGATGGTGCGGCTGATGGGAACCATTATCGGCGCTTCGGTGGAGCGAGACGCGCACGCGAAAGAGTGCTTCCTCGATGTTTCCCATAGCGATCTTGTCGGCGGCTGGTCACTGACTGAGCTCGCTTATATGGCGTTGACCAAGCGCGCTCCAGACGAGGCTAACCTCTTGGCATTCCGCATGTTGATCGGGCTTTTAATCTCGAACGGACCGGGGACAATCTCCGCCCAGGGCGCCAAGGGGGCGGTCGCCGCCGATGGCCCGGAGACCCCCTCGCGTGTGCAGCTAAACAAGGCGATGGTCGGCTTCCTGACTCATACCGGCTTCTCGCATGGCGGTAACGGCTTCGAAGGCATCGACTTCCTGATCGATCGCTTCGAACAGAGCGGCCTCGAAGATCCGGGAACATTGGATCATGGCATGGATCTCGAGACCATGGCCTCGGCCTACGCCCAGGACTATGGAGAAAGGAAGAAGACGGCAAAGGGCATGGGCTCAAGCCTGCAGGCCATTCCAGGCATCAACCATCCCGTATTCCGCAACAAGCCCGTCAACCAAGACCCACGCGAGACCTTCATATCTGCATTCTTCAAAGAAATGGGCATCGGCAACGTCTTCCTGGAATACTACCATGCGCTGGTGAAGGCCTTGCACACCGCCGGCGTCACCCGGAACGTCTTCTGCGTAAACATCGATGCGGTGATTGCGGCAATGCTGCTGCGCTCCTTGTGGCCACAGTTTCGAGCCGGGGAGGTTTCGAAACAAGACCTGGAAACCGCTGCATTCACGGCCTTCGTGTTCGGGCGCATGATCGGCTGCGCCGCCGAGATCGACGATCACATGAACCGTGGCCGAAACATGGATACGCGAACCGCCGCTTCGCAATGCCAGTTCGTCTCGTAGGGCTGCGCGCGGCAAGCATTCTGCCGCGACCCGGATCGCCGTTCCTCTCGTCAATCGTTGTGTCAGATTTGCAGCAGGCCTAGTCTACGGAAACTCCACGGTATTGCGGCATCATCGCTTCGGCAGAGACCGATCAACAATTCAGGATCTTAGGACAGTGAGCAGAAATCAGGCCGGCAGCTATCCAACGACTCGCATGCGGCGCAACCGGCGCGATGAGTCAGCACGTCGATTGGTCGCCGAAAACCGATTATCGGTCGACGACTTGATTTGGCCGATTTTCGTGGTTGAAGGTAAGCGCCAGCGCGAGCCGGTGGCATCCATGCCCGGGGTCGAGCGCCTGTCGATCGACCTCGCTGTACTAGCCGCACGCGAAGCAGCAGAGCTTGGTATTCCGGCAATTGCGCTGTTCCCGAACATCGAGAACGAGCGCAAGAACGAAACCGGTAGCGAGGCGGTCAATCCGGACAATCTCGTTTGCCGGGCGATTTCGGCCGTCAAGGAGGCCGTGCCGCAGCTCATGGTGGTCTGCGACGTGGCGCTCGATCCCTTCACCAGCCACGGCCACGATGGTGTGATGAGTGGCGAGGAAATCCTCAACGACGAGACCATAGAGGTGTTGTGCCGGCAGGCCATCGTCCAGGCAAAGGCCGGCTGCGATACGATCGCGCCCTCGGACATGATGGATGGCCGGATTGGGGCCATCCGCAGCGCTCTTGATGCCGAAAGCCTCCAGAACACGCGCATTCTCGCCTACGCCGCGAAATACGCGTCCGCCTTTTACGGTCCGTTCCGCGACGCCGTCGGTTCGAAAGCGGCGCTGAAGGGCGATAAACGCACCTACCAGATGGATCCGGCAAATAGCGACGAGGCGCTGCGCGAAGTGGCGCTCGACCTTGCAGAAGGCGCCGATATGGTGATGGTCAAACCTGGCCTGCCCTACCTCGACATCATCCGGCGCGTCAAGGATACCTTCGGCGTGCCGACCTACGCCTACAACGTAAGTGGCGAGTACGCGATGCTGAAGGCGGCCGCGGAGCAGGGCTGGCTGGATTGGGACAAGATCATTCTCGAG
>CAZCVU010000391.1:0-3106 GCA_964501745.1 uncultured Flavobacteriales bacterium
TCCTCCGTTAAGAAATAGGCTCTGATGTCCCAAATGTTTTGATGACGGACAGGCGGCACACCATGCCGATTGCGTAGCGATCGTGCGGCAGCCGAGCTTGCGACGAAATCCACTGCCGGCCTGAAAGCCTAAACGAGAGAAAGACGTACAAATGACCCGAGACGATGTTGAAATCGTTGAGCAGGAGACCCTATACCAAGGGTTCTTCCGACTTGACCGCTACCGACTGCGACACCGACTGTTCGAAGGAGGTTGGAGCGATGAGCAGGGTTATGAAGTGTTCGAGCGCGGCAACGCCGCCGCTGTGCTGCTCTATGATCCCGACAGCGACGCCGTCGTCCTGATCGAACAGTTCCGACCCGGCGCATTCACTGCAAACCGCGGTAACCCGTGGTTGGTCGAAATCGTCGCCGGCATCATCGAAGATGGCGAAGACGTGGAGCAGGTCGTTCGACGCGAGGCGCTCGAGGAGGCGGGATGCTCGATCATCGACCTCGAGCCGATCGTCGATGTCTTCCCAAGTCCCGGCGGTTCCTCGGAAATCGTTTCCCTATTTTGTGGCCGCGTCGATAGCCGAGATGCGGGCGGCATCCACGGTCATGCCGATGAAGGTGAGAACATCCGTGTTCTTGTCGAACCTGCAGACGACGCCTTGAATCGCCTTAACGGAGGCAAAATTAACAATGCAATTCTGATTATTGCCCTGCAGTGGCTAGCACAACATAGGGAAACAGTGCGGCAGACCTGGCTCGACTAGCCGGCGTCGACAAGTCGCTGTGGGCTTGCAGCACGTCAAACCGCGGCAGTAGTCTTCGTCTCAACAAAAGCCATCAACCCACAGGCAGCGGTACAGGCTCATGACAATTCGCGAAAACTTTGCCGAGGCGATCGGCAACACGCCAATGATCAAACTTCGCAAAGCGTCGGAAAGCACCGGTTGTACGATTCTCGGCAAGGCCGAATTCCTCAACCCCGGCAGTTCGGTGAAGGACCGGGCCGCGCTGGCCATCATCGAGGACGCGGAAAATAAGGGATTGTTGCAGCCCGGCGGCGTCATCGTCGAGGGAACGGCCGGCAATACGGGGATCGGCCTCGCGCTTGTGGGCAACTCGCGCGGTTATCGAACCGTTATCGTCATCCCCGAGACGCAGACGCAGGAGAAAAAAGACATGCTACGGCTGTGCGGCGCGGACCTGCGGGAGGTTCCAGCACTGCCCTATAGCGATCCCAACAACTACATTCATTATTCCGGCCGTCTCGCCGAGGAGATCGCCAAAAGCGAACCCAGCGGCGCGATCTGGGCGCGGCAGTTCGACAACACCGCCAACCGTGACGGCCACTACCGCACTACGGGCCCGGAAATCTGGGAGCAGACGGCCGGCAAGGTCGATGGCTTTATTTGCGCCGTCGGCACGGGTGGCACGCTGGCCGGCATCGGCATGTTCCTGAAAGAGCGCAGCAAGGACGTCGTCATCGGCCTGGCCGATCCAAACGGCGCGGCCCTTTACAACTATTATGCAAACGGCGAGTTGAAGGCCGAAGGATCATCGATCACCGAAGGCATCGGCCAGGGCCGTATCACGGCCAACCTGGAGGGTGCGCCGGTAGACGAGCCGTTTCTGATTCCTGATGCGGAGGCGCTGCCCATCGTATTCGACCTGATTCTCGAGGAAGGACTCACCTTGGGCGGTTCCAGCGGCATCAACATTGCCGGCGCCATCCGGCTTGCCAAGAAGATGGGGCCAGGCCACACGATCGTGACGATCCTCGCCGACGCAGCGACGCGCTATCAGTCGAAGATGTTCAATCCGGTTTTCCTGAAGGAAAACGGCCTGCCCTATCCCGAATGGTTGGCCTGATGCCGATCGGAACGCGCCGGAGGAAGCAACAATGACTGAAGAACTCTTTCGCGATGACGCCTACCTTCGCGAGTGCGAAGCCGTCGTGACGGCTGCCACCCCCGGTTCGATCCAACTCGATCGAACGGTATTCTACCCAATGGGTGGCGGCCAGCCGGGCGACAATGGCGTGCTTGTGCTCGAAGGGGGTGGAGAAATCGAGGTCCTGGACACCCGCAAGGGCAGCGCTGAGAGCGAAATCCTGCACATCGTCGATGAGCAAGCACCGCTACCCGCACCTGGCACACCGGTTACCGCGAAGATTGACTGGCAACGACGCTACCGGCATATGCGCGTTCACACTTGTCTGCACCTGCTTTGTGCAACCGTGCCCTACGGCGTGACCGGAGGCCAGATCGGCGACGGCAAAGGCCGGCTCGATTTCGATATCGCCGACGCGACGCTCGACAAGGAGACGATTACGGCAGAACTCAATCGGCTGATCGGCGAAGACCATGAGGTCGGCGCGCGCTGGATTAGCGATGCGGAACTGCAAGCTCAGCCCGAACTCGTGCGCACAATGTCGGTGGCGCCGCCGAGCGCTCAGGGTTCGGTGCGACTGCTGGAAATTGCTGCGGTCGATCTACAGCCCTGCGGCGGCACACACGTCCGGCGCACAGGCGAAATCGGCCAGGTCTTCGTGCGCAAGATCGAAAACAAGGGCAAGCGCAACCGCCGCGTCAACATCGCGCTTGTGGAAGAACCGGTCTGAATGGCCTTCAGCTAATTCGCGCGCATAGGCCATTCGACGATCGTCGGGTAAGAAATTGCCTCATCGAATGTTCCTGTTGCAAGCCTAGTCCCGGCATGTTTCTTGAAAGAGTGCGACTGTGAAATTGATTCAGCGCTAGACAATATGATCGGCGATCGTTGGCGCGATATTGATACCGGCGCCACTTGTGACCGCACTACAAGTTTCTTCGAATGTGGCGACCAGGAGCAACTTCGTGAGCGACCTCTCGGAAAACGCAGGTTATTCTTGCAAACCTTCTTAAACACGGGCCTCACGGTAAATTTGCCAACTCACGCAACACGATTAGTGGAAGGACTGGCTTTGCTACGGCAGCAAGTCAGTCAACAGGCTTAAATTGACCGAAGTAAATCTTCTGCGCGCGCTGCCTAAGACAAAGCGGAATATTCAAGCGCGCGCCCACGTGAAGACAGCGCATCATGTTGAAGTCTCGAGGAGATATGGCAAAGAGTACTTC
>CAZCVU010000392.1:0-3104 GCA_964501745.1 uncultured Flavobacteriales bacterium
GAACATTTCCAGAGAAGCAGCTTGATGACCCATGGCGCCGGGACACCCGAGATCTTGAAACTCACTATCGCCCGCGCCATAGGATTGCCGGGTTCAAGGAGGGCAGCTCAATGAACCTCGAATTCAGCGAAGCTCAAAAACAACTCAAGGCCAGCGCCCGCGGGTTCACAAGAAAAGAATGCCCTCTGTCTCTAGTCAGAGAACTTCGAGATAGTGAAGTTGGATACTCCCGCGAAGTTTGGCATACGATGGGAAAACTTGGGTGGCTTGGCATGGTCTTTCCGGAGAAGTATGGTGGCGAAGCGACCAGTTTGCTTGACGTAGCCGTAATCTGCGAAGAAATGGGGCGGGGTTTGTTGCCAAGTCCCTATTTGACCTCCGTCATTCTGTCTGGATTAGCTATTCTTGGTGGAGGAACTGAAGAACAGAGAGAAGAATACATTCCTGGTATTGCGCGCGGCGACATCGTCTTTTCATTGGCCATGACTGAGCCGGACTCAGGGTGCCGCACAACCAGTACGTCGGGATGCATAGCGGTCAGCGTCATCGCGGTGTCGACCAGTGTTTCGCCTTTCTTGACCGCGCTGGTGGCGACCGACATGTTGATGGCATCGCCGCCCAGCCGTTTGCCCGCCAACTCGAACGACGTCCGCGTGCGCGTCGATGTTTCGAAGAAAAGGTTGATAATCGTGCGGCCGCGCAGCACCGAGCTCTTCTTGTCGTCGCGTCGGTTCTGCTCGACGTAAGTGTCGGCGAGGTCGAGATAAGCCGTAATCTCGTCTGGTGACAGGTCTTCGATGCCAAGTAGATGACGTTGGGAGATCTTCAGCGAAGCGGTATCTGCGGTAGCCTGGCTCTCTGTGCTCTCTCTCTGCACCGACATCCAGAGCCGCACCTTGTCCATCGTCGCCGCCGTTGGCGAGCGCTTTTCACGCAGATCGAAGACGAAGTTGGGATCGTTCATCGCGGCCCGCCCAAATCTCGTCGGGTCCATGCCGGTGCTGGCTAGATACTCCTCGATCTCTTGGCGGAACCGCTCGGTTATAGTCATTGCAGATTTATACTAGTAGGATACATCCTATCGTTCAATAGGAGCGCCGGAAGCCCGTGCCGGCTGTTCAAATTACCTCCGCGTTCCGGAGCTCCACGATCTCTCCATCGGCCAACTCCAACAGTTCGCGCAATACCTCTTCCGTATGCTGTCCGAGCATCGGCGGCGGGCGGCGATGGCTGGGGGGCGTCGCCGACATCTTTATTGGGCTTGCGACCAGCGGAACCTTCAGGTCCTCGGCGGCTGGGTGATCCAACTCGATCCGCATATTGCGTGCCTTGACCTGCGGGTCTGCAAAGACGCGGTCGAGCGTGTTGACCGGGCAGCAGGGTACGCCGGCCTCGATCAGTCCGTCGATCCAGTACCGCATTGGCTGCTTCGCGGTGATTTCTTTGATGCGCGGCATCAGCAGATCGCGATTGCGGATACGTTTGTCGTTCGATTCGAAATCCGGGTCGTCGGCCAGCTCCGGGACGCCGGCAAAGTCGCAGAAGGTGCGGAACTGACGGTCGTTTCCGGCGGCAACGATGACATGACCGTCGGTGGTTGGACAGGCATCGTAGGGCACGATGTTGGGATGGGCGTTGCCGACCCGGGTCGGCGGCTTGCCGGAAACCAGGAAGTTCTCGGCCTCGTAGCTGAGCCACGACACCTGCGTGTCGAGTAGCGCCATGTCGATATGCTGGCCTTGCCCTGTCGCGTCGCGGTGGCGCAGCGCGGCCAGAATCGACACCGCTGCATACATGCCGCACATCATATCGGCGATACCAATCCCGACTTTTACCGGGCTGCCGTCGGGCTCGCCGGTCAGGCTCATGATGCCGCCCATAGCCTGCGCCAGAAAATCGTAACCCGGCCGCGGTGCGTAGGGTCCGGTCTGCCCGAACCCCGTCACCGAGCAGTAGACGAGACCCGGAAACGCCTGTTGCAGGTCCGCATAGCCGAGGCCGTAGCGGGTGAGATTTCCGGTCTTGAAATTCTCCACCACGACGTCGCATTTGGCGATCAGCCGCCGCGCGATTTCCTGCCCTTGGGGTTTGGCGACATCGAGCGTGAGTGATCGTTTGTTGCGGTTGGCGGCAAGAAAATAGGCGGCTTCGGCGGTATCGTTCCCCGCCTCGTCCCGCAGGTAGGGAGGCCCCCAGCGTCGCGTGTCGTCGCCGGTCCCGGGCTTTTCAATCTTGATGACGTCGGCGCCGAGATCACCCAGCACCTGCGTGCAAGTTGGCCCAGCTAAGATCCGAGTCATGTCGAAGATCCGCACCCCGTCGAGCGCTCCGGTCATCGCCTCTCCCTCCGGTCTTTGAGACGTCATCTGTGGTGCTTAATCTCGGCTGCTCAGCCGGCCGCCGCCAGCACTTCCTTCGAACGATCCCAGAGATTTGGTGTCTGGGTATTGGTGTAGCCGGTGACAAACAGTGTCACCTTGCCGGTCTCCGGTTCGTAGACGTGGCGCTCGACCGCGCCGATGTTGCCGCCGTAGACGTGGATGCTGATCGAGGTGCGGTCATGATGGGCGTTCTCGACCGCATGGATGTCACCGACAGTTGGCGATACCGCTGTCACGTCGCCGGGCTTCAGCCACATGATATCGGTTTCGACGAGCCCCACCCCGTTGGCGCCAAGCTCGTAGTTGGTCGAGCTCTCCGCGCCGCGCAACATTCCGATCAGGCCCCAAACCATGTGGTCGTGAATCGGCGTCTTTTGTCCTGGACCCCAGACGAAGCTAACGACCGAGAAGCGTTCATGCGGATCGCAGTACAACAGGAACTGCTGGTAACGGTCGGGGTCGGGTGTGGCGAAGGCCTCGGGCAGCCAATCGTCGGTTGCCACGAGATCCGCCAGCAGGGCGCGGCCGCGCGCGACGACTTTGGGTTCTTGGTCGCCGACCTCTTCGACGACACGGGTCATTTCCTGAATGAAGTGGCGCAGCTTGCCAATTTTCCCCATGGCTCGGATCCATCTTCCGGCACGAAAGACGACGCGTCATCTTCCCTGCACTCGTTCTATCATGACCGCCGCGCCTGATCGAGCGCACCTTGCAGAATATAGG
>CAZCVU010000393.1:0-3101 GCA_964501745.1 uncultured Flavobacteriales bacterium
TACAAAGAATGGCGCGGAATTCACAATCTCGCTGGCGGCGGCGGAGCCCCCGAACACGCGATCCGCAGCCGGGCTAACAGCCGCCGAATAGCCGTCCCGTCAAGCACGGCTCCGATTGGCGGAAGCAGCTGGTCGAAGCCAATTGGTGGTGCGAGGGTCCTTGCCTCAGCCAACGATATCAAAACTGCGGCGGGCTCTAATACTAAACTGTTCGAGAAATATCACGCCCTCCGGCGTGCCACCATCGTCTTCAGCCTGCAAGTCGGCACACGCGAAGCCGCTTCGAACGATATCCTCGACGTAGACGAGTTCGATGCTCTTATCCGGCAGTTCTCCCGGCTCAATATGGAAGAAGCCGACGAGAACCTCAGCCGAGGCATCGAAGCGCTGCGACTTGATGATGTCGACGTAGCGGGCGATCGGTATATCCAATGCGTCATCATCCCAAGTGACGCATTGCGTCTGCAACTCGAACTCGGCTTTCGAGAGAGGGGCGATGAATTCCCCGGCCGACCCTAGATCGAGATCGCCATGATGGCTGACAAAGTGTATTTGGAAAAACTGTTCTGGCGACGGAGACCTCCTGTTGGCAAACAGCCAGGCTGCGGCGCTGACATCTTCCGACACCGAGTAGACCACCTCGTCGACATACGCAAAATCGTATGAAACGGTCACCAGGACGGCCTCGTCGCCGGCGCCTGAGGCAAATGTGTTGCCCGCAATCTTTGGCGGATCGGCAACGAACTCGATCGGGTCTACGCAACCGGCAAGCACTGCCAGAGCCGCAGTCGATATGCACAGTCTCGAGATCAAGCGCCGCAAGAGGAATGCTCAACGTTGTGTCGCTTACCGGCCGAGTATAGGCGGCGTCAGGAGCCGGTGCCAGAAGCCCCAAGCGCCGAAGTGCCGTGATTAGAGGAAACACATGCGCTTAGGCCGCAAATCGGCTACATGAGTGTCGTCCATTGCGCTTCGCACAACAGTCGCGGGACACCACATCACATCCGGAGCTGTATGCAGCATGACGACTCGAACCGTAAAGATGACGAACAAGCTGTACGACTATCTGCTGGACGTGTCGGTAAAAGAAAGTGACGTCTTTCGGCGCCTCAGAAAAGTGACGGCAAAGCTGCCATATCCGGGAATGCAGATTTCCCCTGATCAAGGACACTTCTTCGGCTTTCTCATTCAGTTGCTTGATGCCCGCAAAGCCTTGGAAATAGGGACGTTTACGGGGTATTCCGCGATGGCTGTCGCCAGTGCGCTGCCACCCGACGGCAAATTGATCTGCTGCGATGTCAGCGAGGAATGGACCTCGATCGGCAAGCCTTTCTGGGCGGAAGCGGGAGTCGCGGACAAGATCGATCTGCGGCTGGCCCCTGCAGTTGAAACACTGGATGCCCTGATCGAAGCCGGCGAAAGCGGCAGCTTCGACTTCATCTTCATCGATGCCGACAAGGCTGGCTACGACGACTATTACGAACGCTCGCTCGAGCTTGTGCGCACAAACGGCCTGATCGCGATCGACAACGTCTTGTGGTACGGAAATGTTGCCGACCCCAAGCACACGGACGAGTCTACCGAGGCCCTTCGCGCGATCGCCCGCAAGGTTCGAGACGACGATCGCGTCAGCGCATGCATGCTAGCTGTCGGCGATGGCATAATCTTGGCCCGCAAGCTGCCGTAATTGAGGTTCGGCGCTCGTTGCGGCCCGCGACCCGCTCAACCATCCTCTCCCGATTTCCGGAGGAATTTGAAAATGCCCGACACATCGTGCCCACCAAGCATTCTGTCACTCGCTGCCCCGGTGACTTACAAGTAGGCCATGCCCAAGAAGATCCTGATCATCGTCCAAGGCAGCAGCTCGGATCCCGGTCGCATCGGAAACCAGCTTCGGCGCCTGGGCTTTGCGCTCGATATTCGACAGCCAAGCGGCGGCGACCTGCTGCCCGGCTCGATGCGGGACCACGCCGCTGCCGTAATCTTCGGCGGACCGATGAGCGCAAACGACGATGATCGTTATGATTTCATACGCTCGCAGATCAACTGGATCCCGGTCATCCTGGAGTCGCAAAAACCCTTCCTCGGTATCTGCCTTGGCGCCCAAATGCTGGCCCGAACGTTAGGTGCCCGCGTCGACTTCCATCCCGAAAAACATGTCGAGATTGGCTACCATCTCGTCCACCCTACGGCGGAAGGTAAAGCCTTCATCGACAAGCCACATTTGGTTTACCAATGGCACAGTGAGGGATTTGACCTGCCGTACGGTGCCACACATCTGGCAAAGAGCGATGTGTTCGAATATCAGGCATTCAAGTACGAGAACGCCTTCGCCATCCAATTCCATCCCGAGGTGACCGGCAAAATCATGCGACGCTGGACGACATATGCCGCCCACCGCCTGACCGAGCCCGGCGCACAAAACACCGAAGACCAGATGCGACTGCGCCGACGCAGTGAGCGGCAAATTCGCGCCTGGGTGAAGAAGTTTCTGCCGACTTGGCTGGCGCCGCTCGCGATGCATACAGCCGACGGCGAAGGGCAATCAAATTCGCAGCCCCAACTATACGCCGCAGACTAGCGGTACTCGGTTGACGCTGGTCGTTTGTATTCCCGCTGTACTACCTCCTACGCATATGTCAGTGCGAATGTTAGTGTGGTAATTTTACTGATGAGTATTGTAGTTTAGGCTCCCTTCCCTTTGAAATACGCAGATATCTATTTGCGTATCCCATATTTACAACTCAAACATTTACGTTTACTATATATCCATTGATGATTCACATGGATTACTTAACGGACTGCGTCGGGTGGTTAAGAAATTCGCCTTGCTGTTGGGCCTTGCATTATTGCTGCCATCCCCGTCGTATGGATTGACCGAGGGGGTGCGAAGCCAGATCTGCGATGATCGAAAGGCCATACTGTCGCACCTGGCAAGCCAATATGCCGAAGCTCCCATCGCGCTCGGTCGGGCAAGCAACGGCGGCCTGATCGAGGTCCTGACCTCGACCACGGGCTCGACCTTCACCATCATCATTCGGGATTGATCCCCCATCAAATGAGGTGCCACAAAAACCGGTAACCCAGATTGATGAGGACAT
>CAZCVU010000394.1:0-3096 GCA_964501745.1 uncultured Flavobacteriales bacterium
CGGCATTGCGCAGGTTGTAGGCCATCAGCATGTGGCGAATGCCAAGCTGGTAGTAAGTCGCCACCATGTTGATGTCGTAGTTGACCGGGTTGGTGCCCTGGATATGAAAGATGACGGCAAACTTGTCCTCGCGCTTGCCGCGTTCGATATCCTCAGCCGTCTCGACCAGCACATAGTCGTCCGGGCGGGCCAGAAAATAGGCTCGTTCCTTGGCGATCTTCTGCACCATTTCCGGCAGACTGGTGAGGTCGAAGCCCAAGGTCAGCGACACCACGTCGTAACCCGACGCCTTCATGCGTGGGAGCAAACCCTGGCGCGTCGCCGCCTCCGCCTTATCCAGCCACGGCAGCGTGTTGTCCCAGACGAATGCCTGGCGATGCAGGCGCACCGCTTCCTCCGATACGCCCCAGTCGGTACCTGCCTCGATTGGCGCCTTGCTCATGCTAGTCTCTCCTTGCCAAAGCCGCCGCCTGTTCCGGCATAACGCACGGTCGCACGTTCGAAGCGCCTGACATACAGAATTTATTTGAAAACCGGCTGATGGCTGCACGTGCAGCGGAACCGGCGGCCAATGAGGCGCACGCCAGCTAGTGCGTGCGGTCGAACCGGTCCGCGAGAATTATACCGGTCTGTACCTTGCGAACGCCGCTAACGGACTCGACTTGGTTCCGCACGTCGTTCAAGCCCTGAAGATCGTTGGTTTCGACCAGGAGAATCATGTCGATCTCGCCACCGACGGATTGGCTCTTCTTGACCTCGGGGATTCTTGCAATTACCGGCGCCACGCGTTCGCAAATCGGGCCGTCGAGATAGAGGAACAGGTACGCCGACACCGGCGCCCGCTCGACCGACTTACCAAGCCGCACGGTATAGCCGGTGATGACTTTGTCACGTTCGAGCCGGACCAGGCGCTCCTGTACGGCGCTTCGCGATAGGCCCACCTTGCGGGCAAGCGTGACGACCGGCTCCCGCGCATTCGCTTGGAAAATGGCGATAATCTGTCGATCTATCTCATCGATTTTTCGATCCATAGTTACCAGTCTTCTCGCCTCCGGACATCCTGTGCCGCTGCGTGCACGCACTACGCCGTACATCCCAGCGACAGCCGATATGGAACATCAATTCCATGCTGCAGCGACAACCTAAACATAATATAAGTTACGCTCAAGACTCAAGAAGACGAAATTGGTAAACCAAGACATTCACATAATTACAAAATTTAACAATTCTCGCTGTGGCGAGCAAATTAGCACGATTGATATCGAAAATACTTCTATTCTGGGCTTTTACGAGGGACAATACTCAAGAAACGTTAACAACTAGCTAGAATCAGCACATTGTTTCCTTGCGGCAGTTTCACCACGAACCGGCAGATTGCCGGTGCTGCCTGCAATTTGCCGGTGATGTAATTCGAGGACTGTTGTCGAGTTCAAGCCAATACTACGAGGCTGATCGCGGTCTTGGCGGACGACGGGGTAGTATCGGTTACAACCTGCTAGACGCCAGCTCTGCCCTAAATGCGTGCGCCGGTTGCTGCGGTGCGAATACTTGCCAAGCATATTGGGATAACGACGCCAAAACTCGAAACTGCCACTCGCACCGACACCATCCGCAACCGGCAATCTGCCGGTTGACCGGTCATATTGCCGGGTAGAAACCGGCATCGAACTTAGTCACGCTCACGAACCAACTCAAGACAACGGAGTCATTGGGATGCCTCCCCTTACATTGAATGTCGGCGAAAGCGCCGCAGCACCTCAAATTCATCGGGATATATACGCCTACGCTGCCAATCCAATATTCGGCCAATGCAACAGCTTCATAATCGAGGGAAATCCGTATTGCCGGCCAATCAGGCCGCAAGACCTGGCCGATCAAGATTTCTCTCAGCCACTTGGCAAACCCGACCTGTCCGCACCGAGCGCCCTCACAGCGCAACGCATGTTGCTCAACATCTACGAGAGCGACCTGGTGTTTCTGCCAAAGGCTCCGTTTGAAACTGTCGAGCGTGATTTCCAGCTCTTCTATTCAAACGATGTGAAGCTTGCCGGCGAGTCAATTCGGCCGACGCTAGAGCAGCACGTCTTTGCATTTCTTGACCAGGAGATAGACGTCTCAGGCAGCTGGAACGTCGCCGCAATGAAGGTTTTGTTCGAGAACCGGTTGGAAGCGGCAAACAAGTCGGAAAGTGCGCTTGCTGCGACGGTGCGCACAGCCAACGCACCTGACAAGGCAGCTCATAACTTCCTGGTTCAACTTGCCGGAGATTTCCTGACGGAAGCGTCGGCCATGGCGCGCAATGTTCTGGGAAATTTCGGCGCACCCTTGTCGGAACTGTTCAAGGTTCTGATCGACGAATACGGCTATGGCGTGCATCAGACCAAGCACAGTACGATTTACGAGGAACTGTTGGAAAGCCAAGGCCTGTCGAGTGAAATCCATGCCTATTGGCAGTTCTATCTGACCTCGTCGCTCGCACTGACCAACTACTTTCACTACGTCTCGCGCAACCACGGGCATTTCTTTCGTTACCTTGGTGCACTTTACTATACCGAGGCGACGATTCCGCACGCTAACCGGCAGTTCTCACGGCTGCTGCGCGAACTGTTCGGTAAGGACACGAACACTAACTATTTCGACGAGCATGTCCATATTGACCCGCACCACGCGCGGATGGCGTTGGAGAAAGTGATCGAGCCAGTCATCGAGCGCTGTGGTGAGAGTGTCATTCCCGAGATCGTGCGCGGATTTGAAGCATTTAGGTTGCTACAAGACATCGCAGACGAAGAGTTGATCGACCAGATCACTTGGTCGGACACGACGGAAGACTATTGTCAGAAAGCCAAGGACCTGCTGTCCGATCCTGAGCGGCCATCCGTTGGCCAGACTTTGACCTTCACAGAAACCAAAGGTGAACTTTCGGTAACCCACGTTCACGACGAGGATGAACTATTCGTCGTCAGCGAGGGCGAGATCGAATTGATCACTGGCTTCGACCAGTCGGTGAAGCTGTCCGCAGGCGAAGGGATCGTCATCCCGAAGGGCCGACTTCACGGGTCTGTCGTGTTGTCAGATACCTGTAGCTATTGGGTATCT
>CAZCVU010000395.1:0-3087 GCA_964501745.1 uncultured Flavobacteriales bacterium
AACGTGCGCCGGGCGCGAAGCTATGTGCGCGGTCTTTCCAGCCAGGGCGGCACCCTGAGTGACCACTGCGTCAGAACATGGATCTATATAAAGGACGTCGACGTGTTCTATCAGGGCATGGTCGACAGCCGTATCGAAGTATTCGAGCAGCAGGGCCTGAGCAGGGACACGCATTATATCGCCAGTACCGGCATCGAGGGCTCCTGCGCCCACCGATACGATCTCGTGGCAATGGACGCCTATTCCATTCTTGGGCTTGCCGCGGAGCAGATGTCATATCTTAACGACTTCGAGCATCTTTGCGCGACGAAGGATTACAATGTCACCTTCGAGCGCGGCACCCGCATCGCCTATGCCGACCGGGCGCACCATTTCATTTCGGGAACGGCGAGCATTGATCTCGCGGGACAGGTTGTCCATCGCGGCGATATCCTGCTGCAGCTTGAACGGGCGCTCCGCAATGTCGAGGCCCTCTTGCACTCCGGCGCAGCGAGCTTGGACGACATCATGCACTTCATCGTCTATCTCCGGGACCCGACTGACTTCACACCTGTCAGCGCCTATCTCTCTGAGCGTTTTGCCGGCCTGCCGGTTGTCATCGTTCAAGGCGCCGTCTGTCGACCGGATTGGCTGATCGAAGTCGAGGGAATTGCAGTCGTCGGCAATGACGAACCCGCGCTGCCTGTTTTCTAATCGGGGGGAATTACGCCGGCGAGTGATGCAAAGGACACGGGAGTAGTCTGAACGTAAAGGAAAGAACCATGCAAAATGGTGGAGCGCCACTAACGATGCTCGACGAGGAGGCGATCGTGGCAGCTGAATTGCGACGCGATCCATATGATTTTGCCTTCGTTGAACATGCGATCGATCCCGCCTTGAAGGATGCCGTACTGGCCGATGTGCCGGCCATTCCCAATCGTGGTAGCTACGCTCTGCCGAGCCTTAGCTATGGACCCAAATTCGAGGCGGTCGTAAAGGACCTCCTCAGTACGCGCTTTCGACATCTGGTCGAGCAGAAATTCGACATCGACCTTAGCGAATGCCCGCCCGTCATCGTGATGATGGGCAACACCACGGGCAACTATAACGAGGGGTTCGCGCATCCCGATTCGAAGCATAAGATCGTCAGCGTGCTGCTCGGCTTCAGCAGCGAGTGGCCCTACGAGCGGGGGCGGCTTCGGGTGCTGCGCAGTTCCGATCGCGAGGATTACGCCTTCGAGTTTGCGCCGGAATTCAGTCGGATGCTGATGTTCCGCGTCTGCGAGCACTCTTGGCACGGGTTCTTACCGCAAAAAGGGAAACGCATGAGCCTGCAACTCTGCTACGTGGATTCGCATTGGTATGTCTGGCGGGAGAATTGGCGGCACAGCATAAGCGCTGTCGCCAAAACCGTGCCCGGGATTCGCCAGATCATCGAATGGGCACCGCGCTAGGGAAGGGTTTGGACGATGACGACTACAACAGCAGAAGCAACAGCGGATAATACGATGGCTTATCCCCCGGTTCCCAGTGTCGAGGAAGTTGCTCAGCATTTCAGTCGCGCCGTGCGCGAGTCGCAGCGTAACGATCAGCCCTACCGCCACTGGAAACTCAGTAACGTGCTGCCGGAGGATATCTGCACCGGCATGCTGACCTTGCCGATCGCGCCACCGATAGTCGGCAAGACGGACGGGACGCGGGACACCTACAACGACAAGCGAACCTTCATCACGCCCCTGATGCGCTCCAAGTTTCCAACCTGCGCTGTGCTCGCCGACGCGCTGCAGCGTCCGGACGTCGCGCGACTGATGGCCGAAACCTGCGATATCGACGTTGCTGACAGCAACTTGAGGATGGAGTACATCCAAGATGTCGACGGGGCCTGGCTTGAGCCGCACCGCGACATACCCGAAAAGCTGTTCTCGATGGTCATCTACCTGTTCACCGGGCCAGATGCGGCGGAATGGGGCACTGATATCTACGATGCCGATCGTCGCTGGATCGGCCGATCTTCGGGCGAGTTCAACTCGGGCGTGATCTTCGTTGCGGGGCCTGCGACTTGGCACGGTTTCGACCCACGCCCGATCGTCGGCATCCGCCGGCTGATGGAAATCAACTACGCGCGGTCCGATTGGCGTGATCGCGAGCAGCTCGCCTTTCCGGACACCCCTATCGTTACGGCATAGGCACAGGGCGGGCCGCTAGGCGAACTGCAAAGCCGCAATCAGGTGCGGTTTTGAGTCCGCTCGACAACTGAGAGCGGGTATCGGGGATGCGCCCACCAACCTCGCCGCAACAGCTGGTCGGCATCTGTAGTAGTTGTTCTAACCGGCAATGCCGTTTATCGGCAGGCGCAGTCCCGCTATAACGACCATCCTGCGCAGTGCCAACGGCGCCGTGCACACTAGGTGCGTCGCCGGCGGTCCATTTCCGGATTGCGCCGTTGATTCTCCGATAAGTGAGGGGAGGGAACTTGCCGACGCCTGACGTTTTGGCCAGTGGCCCCCGCGCTGCGCCGCTGGCACTGCTCTCGATGCGGGACTTCCGCAACGTTTGGATTTCCGGCGCGATGGTTGGGACCCTTCGTTGGCTCGATATGCTGGCGGTCAGCGTCTACGTAGTGGCTATCACCGGTTCGCCCCTGCTCGTTGCGCTGATGTTCTTTCTGCGCATGGTGCCGCTGTTTCTGTTCGGTGCGGTAGCTGGAGCGCTCGCCGAGACCATGGATCGGCGGAAACTTCTGATTGCAAGTCTAGGTTTGCTCGCCGCGGTATATACGGTCTTGGCCTGGCTGGCCTTGGCCGGCTGGCTCGAGCTCTGGCATCTCGGTATTGGTGTCTTCCTAGGCGGTGTCGGGTGGGCCCTTGATCTTTCCGTCCGTCGCACGATGATCGCCGAGATCGCAGGCCTGGATCGTATTGGCGCTGCGATGGGGCTTGATGCCTCGACCACCAGCTTCACACGCATGCTGGGGCCGTTCGTCGGCGGGTTCGTGTTCGAGTTGACCGGATTGTACGCAACACTAATCCTGGGTGCGGCTTTGTATGCCAGCGCCGCAGGTTTGCTCGCCTTCGTGAACTATCAGCGTGTCGGCGCAGGTGAGCGTAC
>CAZCVU010000396.1:0-3082 GCA_964501745.1 uncultured Flavobacteriales bacterium
TGCTGGTGTTGAGCGTGTGCGGAAAGCTCGGTTTCGATCTCGTGGTCAAACCAGCAGACCTATACTCAATCGGCATGGCGGTCGAATCATGATCCGGCTGCTGCTCCGCTTCGCCGTGCTGTGGATTGGGCTGACGCTACCTGCTCAAGCCGAACCCCTGATCGCTGATCTATCGGAACATCTGGTGGCAATCACAACTGGGTTCACCGGCACCGAAGTTCTGCTGTTCGGAGCCATCGAGGGTGAAGGAGACCTAGTGGTCGTCGTTAGCGGCCCTCCCCAAACCGTGGCAGTCCGCCGTAAAGAGCACGTTGCCGGAATATGGCTGAACAAGGATCAGGTCTCAATCGAGAACGCGCCCGCCTATTTCCAGGTCATGGCAACACGCAAGTTCGGCGATTGGCTACCTTTGACGATTCGCGAACGACATAAAATGGGCGTTGAATACCTCCGCCTTGCAGCCACCGGCGATGTGACGCCAGAAGATGCCAAGGCCTTTACAGAGGCCTTCGCCCGCAACAAGGAACGAGTCGGGCACTACCGGATCGCAGAGGGCAAGGTTAGCAAGCTGGGCGGCCGTTTGTTCCGCACCAATGTGTTCTTCCCGGCCAACGTCCCAACCGGAACCTATAAGGTCGAGGTCTTCCTGATCCGGGACGGTGCAGTGGAAAGCGCCCAAACGACACCGCTCTACGTCAGCCAGATCGGCGTCGGCGCCGACATTTATCAATTCGCGCAGGAATATTCCGCATCTTACGGTATCTTCGCCATCCTGATCGCCGTGATTGCCGGCCTCGGAGCGGCCATCGCATTTCGCAAGACATAGTAGTCTTCTGAGTAGCGGTGCGAGCGGTATATAGTCAATCTCATGAAGCAGTTGCCGGCGCCATTCGCTGGGTGGTTTGAGAGACGTGGATGGACGCCGCATCCGCACCAGCTCGCTATGCTTGCAGCGGCTCGAAAGGGTGAGCATACCCTGCTGATTGCGCCGACGGGCGGCGGCAAGACGCTGGCTGGCTTCCTACCCTCAATGACAGAACTCTTGCAGACATCAGCCGGCGAGCAACCGACGTCGCTACACACGCTCTACATTTCACCGCTCAAGGCGCTGGCCGTCGACATTCATCGCAATCTCGAAACGCCTATCGCGGAACTCGAGCTGCCGATCCTGGCCGAATCAAGGACCGGAGATACGCCGCACAGCAAGCGCCAGCGTCAACGCCAGCGGCCGCCGCATATTTTGCTGACAACACCGGAATCGCTGGCGTTGCTGCTTTCCTACGAAGATGCAGATAGTTTGTTCAACGGTCTGCGCTTTGTCGTCGTCGATGAAATCCACGCGCTTGCCGGCAGCACGCGCGGCGACCTGTTGTCGCTGGGGTTGGCGCGACTGACAAAGCTCGCTCCGCGGTGCTTGCGGATTGGGCTTTCCGCGACAGTCGCCTGGCCGGACCAGCTTCGCGCCTGGTTATCGCCTGATGCCGACGGCCGCACGGTACGCCTGATCGAAGGGGCCGGCGGCAGCGAGCCGAAGGTTCACATTCTTTCGACAGAAAACGAAATTCCCTGGTCCGGGCACATGGCCGTGCACGCGCTGCCGGAGGTCTACGACGAGATTCGCAAAGCCGAGACCACATTGGTCTTCGTCAATACCCGCGCCCAGGCGGAGATCGTTTTTCAGGAACTCTGGCGACTGAACGACGACAACCTGGCGATCGCCTTGCATCACGGCAGTCTGGCGGTCGAGCAGCGACGCAAGGTCGAAGCGGCCATCGCCGCAGGGCGCCTGCGCGCTGTCGTGGCGACGTCCTCGCTCGATCTCGGCGTCGATTGGGCAGCGGTCGATCTGGTTGTACAAGTCGGTGCTCCCAAGGGAGCGAGCCGTCTGATCCAGAGGATTGGGCGCGCCGGCCATCGCCTCGATACGCCGAGCCGCGCGCTGCTCGTACCGGCCAATCGGTTCGAATTTCTCGAATGCCAGGCCGCTCTTGACGCCGTGCGCGATCAATCCCTCGACGGTGATCCGCCACGGCCTGGCGGGCTTGACGTATTGTCGCAACACCTCTTGGGCATGGCGTGTTCCGCGGCGTTCGACGCCGACGACATGTACGCCGAGGTTACCAGAGCGGCGGCCTATGCGGAGCTTCCCCGCCGCGACTTCGACGACACCTTGGGGTTTGTTGAGAATGGTGGCTATGCGCTCGGCGGGTACGAGCGATACCACCGTCTGAAACGAACTCCAGACAGCCACTATCGAATTGCTTCGGCGAGAGCCACGCAGCGATATCGAATGAACATCGGCACAATCGTCGAATCGGTAATGATGAAGGTCCGGTTGCGGCGTGGCCGGGTTCTGGGGGAGGTCGAAGAGCACTTCATCATCAATCTCGAGCCCGGCGATACCTTCGTCTTCAGCGGACAGCTCCTGTGTTTCGAAGGTATCCGCGAAACCACCGCAATCGTCACGCGCGCTTCGGGAGATGCACCGAAAGTACCCACCTATCAAGGCGGCAGATTGCCGCTTTCGACCCATCTGGCCGAGCGCGTCCGATCGATGCTTGCGAAGCCGGAACGCTGGCGCGACATGCCAGGCGCCGTACGTGAATGGCTGAGGCTGCAACAATGGCGTTCGGTACTGCCTGGAAGCGACGGGTTGCTCGTCGAGTCCTTCCCACGCGGCGGCAAGCAGTTTCTGGTTGCCTACTGCTTCGAGGGACGCAACGCCCATCAGACGCTCGGCATGCTGCTAACCCGGCGCATGGAGCGGGCCGGACTCGGCCCACTTGGATTTGTCGCGACGGACTATGTGCTTGCGGTATGGAGCGTCGAGGCTGCCACCGATCTTGCCCAACTCTTCGACGAGGATATGCTTGGTGACGACTTGGAAGCCTGGATGGACGATTCGTCCATGCTCAAACGCACATTTCGCAATGTGGCGGTGATTGCAGGACTCATCGAACGACGCCATCCGGGCGAGCAACGCCGATGTTGGCGGTCGCACCGTCGAGCTCTCCGAGTTCGAGTTCATGGTGCGCGGACGCGGCTACATGAAGAGCGTCGCCGACATCGAGAACATCGTCCT
>CAZCVU010000397.1:0-3069 GCA_964501745.1 uncultured Flavobacteriales bacterium
GCGGACATCGAGTGAGCCGCCCATGGCGTTTACGAAGCCGTAACTGACGGATAGTCCAAGTCCGGTTCCAATACCGGCCTCCTTGGTCGTAAAGAACGGATCGAAAATATGTTCCATGATCGCTTCGGGTATGCCGCCGCCATCATCGGCGACAATGATTTTCACTCGGTCTTGTTTCTTATCCTTGGTGACCGTGACGCGAATACGGCCAATTTCTTCGTCGGCTGCCGCACCGCCGTTCGGCTTGGCGCGCGCGGCCACGATAGCGTCTTTGGCGTTGGTCAGCAGATTGAGGATCGCCTGCTCAATCTGGACCGAGTGGCCGACGATATTACCGCAACTGTCTGAAAAGTCCGTGGAGACTTGAATCTTGGAGTTTCGGAGCTCACGCGAGGTATAGGTGATTGCCGCAGTGGCACAGGCTGCCGGGTTGAGCAATTCCGGCGGTACATCGTCGCGGCGGCTGAGAACGCGCATGTGATCGATGATCTGGCTCATGCGTCCTGTCTGTGTGGATATCTTTCTTAGCCGACTCCGCAGTTTCTTTAAGTCGTCTGCTCCGTTCTCCAGCATCGCCATACAGTAATCGGCTGCAATCCGGATGATCTGCAACGGCTGGTTTAATTCGTGGGCGATGCCAGCTCCCATCTCGCCAAGCGTCGCCATCTTCGATGTGTGCGCGAGCTGCCGCTGCGCGCGATCCCGTTCCGTCGTATCCCGGGCAAGTGCGAGGTAATGCGGTCGCCCGTCAATCTCGACGGTGCCCACACGTACATCGACTGGAAGCGTCGTACCGTCCTTTCGCCGGTATATTCTGGCATGTGTTAATGGATTTCCGGCCGCATAATTTTTCCAGTTGCCAGAGAGTTTTCTGCATCGAAGTCGACCACGATGTTGTCCAGCGAAAGGCTGAGCAACTCCATACGGGTGTAGCCGAGAGTATCGACGGCGTGCCGGTTGGCGTCGACGATAATGCCTTCGAGATCGTACAAGAGGAAGGTATCGGCGGCGTTCTCGACGAGGCGCCGGAAACGGGTTTCGCTCACCCGCAAGTCGTCTTCAGCACGTTTGCGGTCGGTTACGTCACGGATGACTCCGAGGACTCTGTCTTTGCCGCTGACAACGTAGCGTGCCTCATGGAAGTGAAGTTGCCCCTTCTTGGTAAGCGGATACTCGAGGGACTGCGATTCGCCGGTATCGATAGCACGCTCGATGCATGCCATTGCCTTTTCCGCAAGATCGGCCGGCATGATTTCTCGGATCGTCCGGCCGAGGAATTCTTCGGGTGGCATTAGGGGTTCGTAGTCGCTGGAGCTGGGTAAATAATCAAGAATCAGACCATTCCTGTCGTGGCTAAACAACGCATCGGGGATCGCTTCGAGTATCGCGGCGCGCGTACGTTCGCTCTCTTCGAGTGCGGACTCTGCCGCTTTGCGATCCGTAACGTCGAGACTGATGCTATCCCACACGATGTCGCCGTTTTCGCGTTTGTGTGGTCGCCCGATGACCCGAATCCAGACTGTGTCCTCGTGCGGTCGGTTCCGCCGATACTCAATATCGTACGGCTCTAGATTTTCGGCGGAACGTCTCAAGGAGTCTTCCCACATCTCCCAGTCGGCAGGGTCAATGTGTTCCAGGATTTCTGATCTTTCGGTCAGTCTCCGATCCGGCGGACGCGTGCTGGGATCTTCATATTTGCTGCTTACGTACGGAAAGCTGATGCTGCCGTCGCTATGGAGCACTCTGCGGAAGACACGCCCCGGCAGGTTGGCGGCGATATTTACAAGCTGTTCCTCGCTTCGCCGCATAGCAATTTCGCTTTCGACTTCAGCCGTCATATTGCAGGCAGTTCCCCGATACCCTGTGAAGCGCCCGTCTTCGTCAAAGGCGGGTTTGCCGCTGGCGCTGAGATAGTTGGTGCGGTCGTCGGTGCCACGGAATTCGTAGCGAAAGTCACGAAACGGCCGTCGTGCCTCGAGGTCATCTCTGTGCCGTTTCCAGTGTTCATCCACGTCGGGATCGGCGTCGAACAGTTCCCATCGCGTCTTGCCGATGGCATCGCTGGGAGGCCGCCCGCCGATGTCCGGCTCATTGCCGGTGAATGAGGAGAAGCGCAGATCCTCATCCATCTCCCAGAACCAGTCCGATGCCGCCTCGGCGTAGTCGCGGAAGCGCTGCTCACTTTCCCTCAAGGCCCTGTCGGCTTTGACCTGGGGCGTCATGTCGATGGCGGCTCCCCGATACCCCTTGAAATCGCCATCCTGGTTGAAGACCGGTTTGCCACTGACGCTGACGTAGTAAGTCTGGTCGGCATGGGGAATCTCGTACCGGAAGTCGCGAAACGGCAGCCGCGCCTCAAGTTCGGCCTTGTGCCGTCCCCAGTCTTCGTCCGTATCGGGATCGACCTTGTAGAGATCCCATCGCGTCTTACCGAGCGCAGTCTCGAACGACCATCCACCGATGTCCGCCTCAGTGCCCGAGAACCAGGTGAATTCAAGATCCTCATCCAACTCCCAAAACCAGTCCGAAGCGGATTCGGCGTAATCCCTGAAGCGCTGCTCGCTATCCATCAGGGCTCTTCCAGCTTCAACTTCCGCCGTCATGTCGCTTGCGGTTCCCCGGTGCCCTTTGAACTGACCATCCTCGTCGAATATCGGTTTGCCGCTAACGCTGAAGTGGAAAATCCGATCATCAGAGCGATGGTATTCGAACCGGAAATCGCGGAACGGTCGCTGCGCCTCGAGGTCTGCCTTATACCGTCCCCAGTTTTCATCCGCCTCGGGATCGACGCCGAAAAGCTCCCACCGCGTCTTGCCGGCGGCGTCCTCGGCCGTGTACCCGGTGAGGTTCTCCTTGTTTCCAGTAAATTCAACGAAACGAAACTCCTCGTCGGTCTCCCATAACCAGTCCGACGATGATTCAGCATAGTCCTTGAATCGCTGTTCGCTGTCCGCCAGCGCTTGCCGATGTTCGATGTCGCTGGTTATGTCCCGTTTGATGGCGATGTAATGGGTGATCTCGCCCTTTTCGTTGCGCACCGGGGAGATCGTCGACTCCTGATGCCACAGG
>CAZCVU010000398.1:0-1842 GCA_964501745.1 uncultured Flavobacteriales bacterium
CTTGAGTAGATGGCCTGCGGTTTGATTTTCCGCCTTCTCTTTGCAGGTTCTTCCGCCATACTGAAATCATGACGCCGAGCAAGTTCATTGTAAACATCGCATGTGGCCTCACGGTGCTCGCAGCGGTCATCGGTTCAGTGGCGCCAGTCCAAGCCCATGGCGGTGGGCTGGATGGGTTAGGCTGCCACCACAATCGAAAGGCTGGCGGTTATCATTGCCATCGAGGGGCGCTTGCTGGGCAGCATTTCGGATCCAAATCTGAAGCTTTGAAGAAGTCGCCGCAGCTATCCCCGAACCAGGAACCAGCAGACCGCAGAGGAGAGATTACCGGCAAGCCCCGGATCACCGACGGCGACACAATCCGAATAGGTAAAACGCGGATCCGGTTGCATGGTATTGATGCCCCCGAGAGCAAACAGTCTTGCCGTGATGGCGAAGGGGAGAAATGGGCATGCGGCAAGGAGGCAACTTTCCGGCTGGCCAACCTCATCGGCAAGAATTGGGTCACTTGTGATCCGAAGGATCGGGACCGCTAGTCGCCCAACCGGAGAGAATAATCACCGTGTCCCTCGCAGAGCGAAGGGTGTTCAAAAAAATTTCGCGGTGTTGAGCGGGAGTTTCCAGTACATCTACGCGCCCGGAGGCAAGTTTTTCGGCCTCTGCCCGCAATCGGTCATTGTCAGAACTCTTTAACGCAGACAAAAGTTCGGAAACTTCCTTTTGGTGTTTTCTACCCAAGCGCAGATGACGGAAGCTGATAACGAAAGCTGTTACAATTACTATTAATTGGACGGTTGCAAGTGGTCCCGCTAGAGAATAGCCAAGGAATATCGATGAAAACCCTAATGTCCAAAAAAGCCAAAAAGCAGTAACGGCGAAGCCCAAGTAGCGAGCGAATTTAATGCGATTTCCAAAGATTTTTCCTAAATAGAAGGATGCAAAAATGCTGCCAGCAATACCGACTACCCAAAAAACAGCAGCCATCTAATTTGTTTCCTTATGTTCATCAAAAATATTTATGGCGTCACCCAGGATTTAATTTTATCGCTATCTCCAATTAATTTTTTCTATTCAAATAACTTAGCCTGCCAGCGTTTTATCTCTGTGTCCAATCCTTAACGCGGGCCTTTTCCCCTTTCTTTTTCGTGAAATCATTCAAAGTGAGCTGGTCCCACATAGTTGGATAGTTTGGCAGCGCAGTTAAGGTATTCCGGTTCCTGATCATGCCGCCAAAATCCTGTTTACCACATTCTGCTGCTGTTGTTGAGCCTGTGGGGATGTGGGTACCGTAGCAAAGCGAAATGCAATAGGGCGGGACCGGGTTGCGTGGCGAGCATGGCCCACGGCCATGCGAGATAGCGACCCTGTCCTGCCGTAGATTGCGTTTCAGCGGCGCGAGGGGCGGAGCCCCATAGGTTCGCATCAGGGATGGTCGCCCGAATGGGTGGAGACGCCACAGGCGGCTCCATGGAGCTTAGCGAGCGCTAGCGAGCTTAGCGGAGCACAGCCCGTTCCGGAGCGAAGCGGAGGAGGTGCCCTAATTCATAAACTTGAGAAATAATCCTCGGACAGAGAGGGGAATTGTCTGCACCGGTACTTTGGAATAGTCAGGTCAATTTCCTGAGGTGTCGTCCCTGAGGCCTTCGAGAAATGATTTTACCGAGATCAGGAGATTGCGCTCATCTCCCTCCGCTGTTTCAAGTAAACCGTCGACCTCCTGCAGTGCTTTCGGGATGGTCCGCCACGGGACATCCGGATCTTCCGTCAATCGTCTGTCGGCCAGCCATTGGTCGAGTTCCTGCCGCACGCCGGCGAGCCCTACCAGGTCCTGTGGGCCGCACT
>CAZCVU010000398.1:1852-3064 GCA_964501745.1 uncultured Flavobacteriales bacterium
GTCGAGTTCCTGCCGCACTTCATTCGAAAGAAGCTCCGGTTTCTCGCAATAAATCAGCCGGCGTGCCAGATCGCGTAATCTCAAATCACTGAGACGTTTGGCGAGTTCCAACCGGCCCTGCCAATCGGCGGTTTGAAACTCCGACATGATCGCTTCATCCGGCTTCGACGGGAAAGCATCGTACATCTTCTTTTCGACATAAGGCGATGGCTCGCCATCGGCGTAACGCTTGGCTAGCGCCTGACCGACACGGGACCGGAAACTTTCGTTGCTGCGGATTTGGCTGACACGTCGCTCGATCACGTCTGAGGACAGATCGGCACCTGTTGTATCCTCCTGGGCCATCGCCTCCGGCATAAGGATGGGCTGACTATTTGTGCGCACGACGCGGATAGGCTTGGTCCGCCCCTCCAAAACGGCAAGAAGTTCGTGAGTTGAGAGACCGAGATAGTCGTCCGGGGAAAACGACAGATCGAATACCGCGGTTTCGGCGTCATAGTCCGGGTTTGACCCGCAATGGGTCACTAACCTTGTATGGGAATTACCGCCAGAAACATTGGCCAGGGCGATTACGTCTTTATCTTCGATGAAGCGAACCGTGTTCTGCTTACTGGAGTGGTCGATCATGGTACTCCAGATCTCCGGTGCGCGATCCCTGATGAGTTGCGACATATGTATCGTCGCTTCCACGTCTGCCATGGCTTCGTGGGCGTCCTCGTGGGCAAAACCATTTGCTGGCGCGAGTGTGTCTAGACGGAAGGTGCGTCTTCCTTTATCGCTCAAAGGGACCACAATGACGTTCGGCGCGAAGATGCTTGCTGCGTGCACTATGCGCATGACGTCGCCACGTGCATTGCCGCTGGTATTGGTCACATAAATGGGTTGTAGCGTCTGGTAGAACGCCTGGCGCATCAGGTTTTCGTCGAAGGCGATCGAGTTATAGCCGAGGAATACAGCCGGCGACCATTCCTCCAGCTTCGCATGAACGCGTCGCATTGCCTCGTAGTGCGTGGGCAGCGAGGAATCTGTCAACATCGATGGCGTGACGCGCGTTGCACGGAGCGCGCCAGGTGCGGGAACGACATGCGGCATCAGCCGGCACCGGATCTCGAACCGATCCAGCTCGTTCAGTTCGTCGTCCGTTTTGATCGCTCCGAACTGTCAACGCCGGAGTAAAAATCCACCACTGGCCGGAGTAAAAGTACACCACCA
>CAZCVU010000399.1:0-3057 GCA_964501745.1 uncultured Flavobacteriales bacterium
GCAAGCAACTTGACGATGTGGCGACCGACTTTCGGCAACTCGAAGAGATGTTTGCGGAGAATGCCGACTTGCGACGGCTGGCGCTTAGCCCTGTGATCGGCCGAGACGAAAAGGCGAAAGCGGTGACGGCGCTACTGACGCGAGTTGGCGTCGCCTCTCTGACCATGCAATTCGTCGGTGTTCTGAGCCAGAACCGTAGGTTATCTGCCCTGCCGCAGGTCATTGCCGCTTATCTTTCCGAATTGTCCCGGCGCCGTGGCGAGACCGCTGCTGAAGTCACCTCCGCACAGGAGTTGAGTGATGGGCAGTGCTCTGCCGTCGAGAAGGCGCTGATGTCGGTGCTCGGCGGTAAAGTCGCTGTGCAACAAAAGATCGATCCCGGTCTCATCGGGGGGCTCGTTGTAAAGGTCGGCAGCCGTATGGTGGATTCCTCGCTACGTACTCAGCTGCAGAGGTTAAGACTGGCTATGAAAGGTGCCGGCTGATGGAAATTCGTGCCGCGGAAATATCCGCAATCCTAAAGGAACAGATCGCCAACTTCGGAACCGAGGCGGATGTCGCAGAGGTCGGCCAGGTCATCTCGGTTGGCGATGGTGTGGCGCGCGTTTATGGACTCGACAATGTCCAGGCGGGCGAGATGGTGGAGTTCCCCAACGGCATCACCGGCATGGCGCTCAACCTTGAAACCGACAACGTGGGCGTCGTTATTTTCGGCGACGATCGGGATATCAAGGAGGGCGACGTCGTCAAGCGGACCGAGTCGATCGTTGATGTTCCCGTCGGCAAAGCATTGCTCGGCCGCGTGGTTGATGCGCTTGGCAATCCAATTGATGGTAAAGGTCCGATCGAGGGAGCCGAACGCCGACGCGTCGAGCTCAAGGCGCCCGGCATCATCCCGCGGCGCAGTGTCAACGAGCCGATGCAGACTGGCCTGAAGGCGTTGGATGCGCTGGTTCCCGTCGGTCGCGGTCAACGCGAGCTGATCATCGGCGACAGACAAACCGGTAAGACGGCAATCGCCGTCGATACCATCATCAACCAGAAATCCATCAACGAGTCGGATGACGAGTCGAAGAAGCTCTATTGCATATACGTTGCGGTGGGCCAGAAACGCTCGAGTGTCGCGCAGTTCGTCAAGGTACTGCAGGATGCGGGCGCTCTCGAGTATTCCATCGTCATCGCGGCAACCGCATCCGAGCCGGCACCGCTACAATTCCTGGCGCCTTACGCGGGCTGCGCCATGGGAGAGTATTTCCGTGACAACGGCATGCATGCGGTCATCTTCTATGATGACTTGTCGAAGCAGGCGACCGCCTATCGCCAGATGTCGCTCCTACTGCGCCGGCCGCCAGGCCGCGAAGCCTATCCCGGCGATGTCTTCTACCTGCACAGCCGGCTTCTCGAACGCGCCGCGAAGATGAATGATTCCCACGGCTCGGGTTCGTTGACCGCGCTGCCGGTGATCGAAACACAGGCATCCGACGTTTCGGCCTATATCCCGACAAATGTTATCTCGATTACCGACGGTCAGATCTTTCTTGAGACCGAGTTGTTCTACAAAGGCATCCGGCCCGCGATCAACGTTGGCATCTCCGTCAGCCGGGTCGGCTCGGCAGCTCAAGTCAAAGCGATGAAGCAGGTTGCCGGGCGTATCAAGCTTGAGCTCGCGCAGTACCGTGAGATGGAGGCCTTTTCGCAATTTGCGTCTGATCTCGATCCAGTGACCCAACGCCTCTTGGCGCGCGGTGCTCGTCTGACCGAACTCTTGAAGCAGGATCAGTTTGCGCCGCTGCCGGTTGAAGAGCAGGTGGCAGCAATCTTTGCCGGAGTTCGCGGCCACATCGATGGCGTGCCGGAGAACGATGTCACACGATTTGAGACGACTCTGCTCGAAGTGCTCCGAGCAAAGCATAGTGACGTACTCGCCGATATCCGTGAGGCGGGTGAGATCTCGGAAGACACCGAGAAAAAGCTCGAAGAGATCGTTGTCGGTTTCGCCGACTCATTCGTTTAGACATCACTACCGTACAAGCTCATGCCTAGCCTCAAGGATCTGAGGAATCGTATTGCGAGCGTCAAATCGACGCAAAAGATTACCTCGGCAATGAAGATGGTCGCCGCGGCCAAGCTTAGACGTGCTCAAGAGACGGCAGAGACCGCGCGGCCCTATGCCGATCGAATGGAGCGGGTGTTGGGGAATCTTGTGCAGGGCGTTGGCGAGGCCGGGTCCGGGCCGAAAATGATCACGGGCACGGGGTCCGATCAGGTCCATATGATTATCGTTGCGACGGCGGATCGCGGACTGTGTGGCGGCTTTAATTCGAACATCGTCCGCCAGACACGGTTGCGCCTGCACGAACTTGAGGGTGAAGGGAAGACGGTCAAACTCCTCTGCGTCGGTCGCAAGGGAGCATCCGTGCTGCAGACCGATCACGGCGACGAGATCGTCGATACGATCGAAGGGATCGCCAAGCCGTTACCGACCTTCGATGCGGCGGCCGATGTCGCGCAGAGACTCGCTCAGCTGTTCGATGATGGGGAATTCGACATTTGCTCGATCATTTACAATACCTTCGAGTCGGCACTTACGCAGAGCGTTACCTGGCAACAATTGATCCCGCTTCCGGTGCCGGAGGATGCGCCCGCGAAAGGGCCGACGGGAGGTGCGCTCTACGAATATGAGCCGACGGAGGAGGAAATCCTCGCCGCACTACTGCCGCGTAACCTGGCGGTGCAGATCTACCGTGCGCTTTTGGAATCGAATGCCTCGGAGCACGGCGCGCGAATGACTGCGATGGACAACGCGACTCGAAATGCCGGAGATATGATCGACGACCTTACGCTCAACTACAACCGCACGCGGCAAGCTGTTATTACCAAGGAATTGATCGAGATAATTTCTGGTGCAGAGGCGCTCTAGCGAGCGCTCATCAGAGGCGGCAGATAATTCTGCGGGGGCGTGGCATGCGGCCCGCGATCCGAGGTCAAGAGAGTTTGTATAGGAGTTAGGTGATGGCAAAGAACATAAGAGGGAGCGTCACCCAGGTATTGGGCGCT
>CAZCVU010000400.1:0-3051 GCA_964501745.1 uncultured Flavobacteriales bacterium
GCTTCACTGTCGCGAGAAAGCGCCAGGATGTTGACTTGTCCCGACGTCCAGTGCCAAGCGCCAACACAGACCTGCCATCTGAAGAGTTGTGCCCGAATACCCGAAATGGCTAATCGGGAGACGCTTGGTTGGCAGCCTTCGAATGTCCACCTCGGGTCATATGCGGATGGTTCCCTAGGTCACTGAGGTGGTTTGCGTCCAGCCACCAGCGGTCATTCCCATGCACGATAGTCAGCGGGCTTTGTCGTAAGTGTCTGATCGACAATTCTAAGGTAACGCTCCAACACAATGTGATCGCGATAGTCTTCCGACGCTCGTATGCGTGCCGCCTTGCCTTCGCGGCGACGAGCTTCCGGGTCCTCGCTCCATTCAGACAACACGCCTACTAGTTCATCGGCTGTTTTACGTTGGTCCGTCGGCGCCGACAGTAACCTTCCGTTTCCTTCGAGTGCCTCGCGCGCACCGCCGACGTCGGTTGCGACAACCGCCAGCCCCTTTGCCATCGCCTCGACTATTGCATGCGGCAGGCCTTCAGCGTGAGATGTCAAAATGAATATGTCTGCAGCATCGAGAATTTCGGCAACGTTCCAGACATGCCCGAGGATGTGAACCCGCTCGGCCAGGCCGTGGTCGGCGATACATGCCACAAGGTCGCTCTCAAGCGAGCCTGTGCCCGCCCATACAAGATGTATGTTGTATGGGGTGGGACCATGCATCAGGCGCTCCAACGCCAGGAGTTGCATGACATGCCCCTTAACCGGTTCAAGCTTCGCCACCGAAATGGCGATCACTGCGTCATCCGGGATTTGCCATTCCCGTCGAAGGCCTTGGCGCCGCGACGTCTTCACCGGGCAGAAGAAATCATCGGTAACGCTTGGCGGGATGACCTGGCCAAAATCTGCTGGAAGATCGAAGGTCGACGCGATCAGGTCGCGGTTATCCTCGCTCACGCAGACAACCTGCCGAGCACCCCGGTAGTGGCGACGACAAGCCGCTATCAGGGCCTCTTCTTTTGGCAAAAACTGAGGGCTGACGAGGCCCTCGCGGATCACATAGGGGATATTGAGGAATGCCGCGACCTCCATGGCCGAAAAACTCGCCTGCAGGTGGCCGTTTGAGAAGACGATCAGGTCAGGCTTGATGGCACCAAAAATAGCCGCCGGCATCATCCTGTCGTTGGCGAAGTCGGTGAGTTGATCTTCAGGATTGCCATCGAACCATCGATACTCGACGCCGAGACCCTCGAGACGGTGTTGTAGAGGAGTTTCTTCCCGGCACTGGGCGCAAACCGCCCTGTAGCCCGCCCCGGCCAGCGCCGCCAACAGTGAGGCATTGAACCGGCCGACCCCGCAATAGCTGTGCGAATCTGTAAACAGAAGGACGGATTTCTGCATCTGAGCGTACATCAACGAATGTTGGAACGATTGAATTGAATGTATGCAAACTCGCTGGAGCTAAAGTCAAACTTGTGGCGGATGCGCAACTTGCTTTGGGCCCGCCTCGCGTCATATGCGGACATTTCCCAACGTCACGATAATGGTTTGCTCATAGCCAGAAGCGGGTATGTGTCAAATGCGGAACCTACAGAACGGCTTCGCCCGCAGCGGGACTAAGTCCCGGTCCCTTCGGACTCCATGCGAAGCGCGTCTTGAACGCTCTTTCGCTGACGCATCATTTCGCGGTGCGCCAAGACCTTCGGAAATTTCGCAGGATCGATGCTGTCCGCCTCCATCCATTGCGCAGCGGTGAATAGATACGGATCGGCGATGGAATAGGTCTCGCCCATAACATATTTTCCGGCGAGCGCATGATCTTCGATGTATGCGAAACAAGCACCGACCGATTCTGGAACTTTGCGCTGCATCGCAGCAATGGCCGCTTCGTCGTCCACCCAGCGGTGACCGCGCACTTTATGCGCGTGTGCCACATGCAATGTGGCACAGAGAAAGTTGTTGAACGCTTGAATCTGGCCGAAGGCGAAAGGATCATCCAACGGTGCCAGTCGTGCGGCGGGGTAGGACTGAGCCACAAACGCAAGCAATGCCGGCGTCTCCGTCAAGACTCCGCGCGGGGTCACAAGGGCCGGCGCGCGCCCTTTCGGATTAATCGCGAGATATTCGGGGCTTCGTTGTTCCTCTTTCTCGAAATTGAGTCGATGTGGACGGTATTCCGCTCCCGCATCTTCCAGCGCAATATGCGTTGCCGGCGATACTGTTCCCGGCGCGTAATAGAATTCCAACATCTTCCTATGCCCTCACGGCCAATCATTTGCGATCCATAACACTACGTTGGCCGCATTCGCGCTACAAGACGATACCTGGAGGCAAGACTGCAGAGTTCGGTTTTGAGTCATAACTGGTCGTTCGTGCAGCGGTCGATGGATGCCCGGTTTGGTCAGCAAGCGGGCCCTCATCGTGAGGTGAGGATACCTCCGCTATCGATCTGAAGGAGACGTCGGGGAATGGCGCTTGAAGTTGCCTGTCCGGCTTTTCAGAAATCCATCAATGTGCCCATAGCCACCAGGCATGGCTGTGCAGCGTTATGGACGCGACGTCAGGATGCCGAGGTGTCCACCGGTAGACCTGCCGCCTTCCATTCTGGGTAGCCCTCTTCAAGTCTGCGCGCCTTGAAACCCTTCTTGCGCAGTTCGGCAACCGCCTCGAACGATAGAATACAGTAAGCGCCGCGGCAGTAGGCGATGACCTCGTGATCGATTGGTAAATCCTTGAGCCGCTCATCCAGCTCTGCAAGCTGTATGTTGATCGCCTCGGGCAGGTGGCCCGCTGCGAATTCGTTGGGGGGACGCACGTCCAATATCGTCACCAAGCCGTCCCTGGCCCGACGCAGTAATTCCTCACGCGATAATGCTTCCATATCGTCGCGGCTGCGGAAATATCCGGACAGGACCCGCTCGACCTCCGCGTTGTGACGCTGGGCAGTCACACGCAGGCTTCCCAGAAGATCGATCACATCGTCACCAGAAAGCCGGTAGAAAACGTTTTTGCCATCCTTCCTCGCTTCCGCAAGCCCTGACCGACGCAGGAAAAGGAG
>CAZCVU010000401.1:0-3044 GCA_964501745.1 uncultured Flavobacteriales bacterium
CGCTGCTGAACGACAACACGCTCAACGTCGAGGGATGCTTTCTGATCTTCTGCAAAGGGCAGGTCTGGCGGCGAGTGGAATAGATTTTGCGCGGACATTTCACAAATGATGAGTGACGAAGACAAAGAGGCGATGAAGGAACTGGTCACGGAGGTCGCGACCAATGCCATGGAGTTGCCGGAGGGCGATGCCCGCGAGGAATATCTCCGCGACGTACAACAGGAAGCGGAATGGGACTGGCGTGAAGCCGGCATACCCCAGATAGGGCGGCCCGACACGCGGCGACGCTGGAATCTCTGGTCCGAGAAATGATCGGCATCCTGCTGCGCAGAGATAGCACCTAGAGGGTTCTGCCGAAGCCGGCGAAGCGGACTCAACGGCTATACGGATGCCGCTGGCGATGCCGGTCGGCTCAGGCAGCGTTCCACAGCGCCTTGACCTTGGGGAAGGCCTGATTACCGAGTTCGACGCGTTTAGCGCTCGTGGTATCGCCCCACTCATCGACCGCCGCCACGTAGGCCGGGCGTAACTTGATACGCGCCTGCCAATCCCGGAGCCGCGCGAGATCATTCCACAATGGCGTCATCTGGAAGGAATCGAGTCGGGAGACGTAGACGACGAGCGATATGTCAGCCAGCGAATATGACTCACCCGCCAGCCAAGGCGCTGTCGTCAACGCCGTATCGATCTCATGGAAGGTCCGCTTGAAACGCCTGAGCGCAGCCGGAAGCAGGGGCGAGTCGACGCCCTTCTCGTTGTTGATCAGATCATTGTCGCGCCTGATCTCTTCCGGCATGGCCGCATAATGCTTCTTCACCAGTGCCGGATTGGCCTCGCGGGCCGCGAAGCGCATGGCGATACACTGGCCAACGGTCCGACTATCGACATGCAGCCCTTCGTCGACACGTTTGGTCCACAGACGCATTTGCGCGCGGGTGTAAGGATCGTCAGGACGCAGCGGCGGTTCCGGGAAGGCGTCCTCCAGATATTCGAGAATGACCTGCGATTCTCGGATCACCTTGCCGTCATGCACCAACGTTGGCACGACGCCACGCGGGTTGAGTTCTAGATAGGCCGGATCATGCTGATCGCGTTTGCCTAGGCTCGTATCAATGTAGTGGCCGCTCCATTCCAGTTCCTTTTCGGCCAGCGCGATGCGCACCTTCTGCGCCGCCGTCGAGCGGTCGAAATGATAGAGTTCAAGCATTCCCGAACTCTCCCGGACCGATGCTGTGACGCCAACAAGGGACAGCGAATATCATCATTCCACGGTCACGGATTTTGCCAGGTTACGCGGCTGGTCGACATCCGTGCCCTTGATCACGGCCGTATGGTAGGCCAAGAGCTGGACCGGAATCGCATACAGGATCGGCGCCACAAACGGATCGACCTTTGGTAACTCGATCACCGCGGCCGGCTTCACTTGGCGTTCGAGTCTGGCAATACCTTCGGCATCGGAGACGAAGATCACGCGGCCGCCGCGGGCAATCACTTCGTGGGTGTTGCTCGCGGTCTTTTCGAACAACGCGTCGGACGGTGCAATGACGATCACCGGCACACGATCATCAATCAGTGCAATCGGTCCGTGCTTCATTTCGCCGGCGGCGTAGCCCTCGGCGTGGATGTACGAGATTTCCTTGAGCTTAAGTGCTCCTTCGAGGGCGATCGGATAGGCCGTGCCGCGGCCGAGGTAGAGAACGTCACGTGCCTCGGCCACCTCATGAGCGAGTTCCGCGAGTGCCGCATCGTGATTGAGAACCTCAGCCGCGCGGCCCGGTACCTCGGTGAGCGCAACCGTCAATTCCGCCTCTCGATCGGCATCGATCTCGCCGCGTGCCCGTGCCGCCGCAACGGCTAGGTAGGCGAGCACAGTAAGCTGGGTGGTAAATGCCTTGGTCGATGCCACACCGATCTCAGGACCGGCCAACGTCGGCAGCACGGCATCGCTCTCACGTGCGATTGTCGATTCCGGCGCGTTGACGATTGAGACAACATGCTGGCCGCGCTCGCGTGCATAGCGCAGCGCCGCAAGCGTGTCGGCGGTCTCGCCCGACTGGCTGACACAGAGCGTCAGGCCGCCCTTGAACATCGGCGGCGCGCGGTAGCGAAACTCCGAGGCGACATCGATCTCAACCGGGATCTTAGCGAGCTGCTCAAACCAATATTTGCCGACCATACCGGCCAGATAGGCCGTGCCGCAGGCGGCGATCGTAAGCTTCGGCACCTGCGCCAGATCGCATGGCAGGGGCGGCGGCGTAATCGTCCTGTTTTGCGGGTTAATGACTGAATGCAAGGTGTCACCGACAACGGCTGGCTGCTCGTAGATCTCCTTCAGCATGAAGTGTCGAAAGCTGCCTTTGCCGGTTGCCGCACCGGACAGCGCGGTCTCCACGATTGGCCGGATAATGATCGCGTCTTCGCCGCCATTACGGATCGTCGCGCCAGCACGAGTTACGGAGGCCCAGTCTCCCTCTTCGAGATAGCAGATGCGTTGCGTCAATGGCGCCAAGGCCAGTGCATCCGAGCCGAAATACATTTCGCCGTCGCCGTAGCCGATGGCGAGTGGACTACCCCTGCGGGCACCGATCATCAAATCGTGCTCGCCGGTAAAGATCATAACCAGCGCGAATGCCCCTTCCAGTCGCGGCAGCGCAGCAGCGACAGCCTCAGCCGGCGTCATGCCCTCTTCCAACAAGTGGGTCACCAGATGTGCGACGACCTCGGTGTCGGTTTCGGTCTCGAACCGGTTGCCATAGGGCGATAGTTCGTCGCGCAGCTCCTGGAAGTTTTCGATGATCCCATTGTGAACAAGGGCCACCCGGTCGGTCGCATGTGGGTGCGCATTCGCCTCGTTGGGGACACCGTGGGTCGCCCAGCGTGTGTGACCGATACCACTCGTTCCGCCGACCGGGTCGGTAGCGAGCAGCGTTTCCAAGTTGTCGAGCTTACCTTCGGCCCGCCGACGTTCTACCCGCCCGTTGACCAGCGTGGCGATGCCCGCGGAATCGTAACCGCGGTATTCCAGCCGCCGCAGCCCTTCGATC
>CAZCVU010000402.1:0-3043 GCA_964501745.1 uncultured Flavobacteriales bacterium
ATTGGTCCCATGAGATTTGCCATACTTAAGGAACTTCGGGCGCATGAGCATCGCGTCGCCGGCTCCCCGGAGACTGTCGGGAAGTTCATCGAACTCGGCGCAGAGGTCTCGGTCGAGGCCGCTGCCGGCGAAGCATCCGGTATTCCGGATACGGCATTTGAGGAAGCAGGGGCGACCATTGCGAAGGATGCCGAGGCAGCGCTGTCCGGCGCAGATATCGTCCTCAAGGTGCAACGGCCTATCATTGCGGGCGAGGGCGAGGACGAGCTTGCGCGCTTATCACCGGGACAGGTGTTGATCTGTCAGATGGGGGCACTGACGGAGCGTGAATTTGTCAACGCACTGGCCGAAGCGGGTGTGACAGGGTTCGCATTGGAGCTTATGCCACGCATCTCGCGGGCGCAGTCGATGGATGTGCTCTCCTCGCAATCGAATCTGGCTGGCTACCGCGCTGTAATGGAGGCTGTCTACGAGTACCGCCGAATGTTTCCGTTGATGATGACGGCAGCTGGGACGATTCCGCCGGCCCGGGTCGTCGTTATGGGCGCCGGCGTTGCAGGGCTGCAAGCTATCGCGACCGCACGCCGTCTTGGCGCCATCGTCTCTGCGTTCGATGTGCGTGCTGCGGCGAAGGAGCAGGTTGAGAGTCTTGGTGCGTCTTTCGTTGAGGTCGAGACAGAATCGGACGAAGAAGGCGAAACCGCCGCCGGCTATGCGCGTGAGATGTCGGAAGACTATCAACAGCGTCAAGCCGAGGCATTACGGGAACACCTCAAGAAGCAGGATATCGCGATAACGACTGCACTCATTCCTGGGCGGCCCGCGCCGGTACTTATCACTGGGGACATGGTTGAAGAAATGAAGCCTGGTTCGGTGATTGTCGATATTGCGACCGAGCAAGGTGGCAACTGCGAACTCAGCGAGCATGAGAAGGTCGTTCACCATCATGGTGTCACCATCGTCGGATACGCGAATCTTGCTGCCCGCGTCGGCGAAGACGCCAGCCGCCAATTTGCGAAGAACATTCTTAACTTTCTCACACCGATGATCGACGAGGAGTCGAAAAGCCTGAAGATCGATACTGACGATGAAGTTGTCGCTGGCACGCTTGTCACTCGCGACGGCGAAATCGTGCACGAGGCGGTAGCTCAGGCAGCCGTTGAAGACCAATCAGGTGACGCAGGGGTGCCATCCAAGGCTCAAGATGAAACGTCGAAAGAGCCCGATTCGAAGGATCAAGAAGAGGAAGGCTAGCCGCAATGGATACTGCGACGTTGATTGAACAGGCCCGAGGTTTGGTGGAGAACGCAGCCGCGCTGACCGTCCAGACCGAAACCATGCTGCTGCAGGATACCGCTGCAATAGGAGCGGCTTCAGGGGCCGAGGGCACCCCACTCGTCTTCTTCTTCACCGTCTTCGTCCTTGCCGTATTCGTTGGATATTACGTCGTCTGGAATGTGACGCCGGCGCTGCATTCGCCATTGATGAGCGTCACCAACGCCATTTCGTCCGTCATCATCGTCGGTGCGTTGATCGCAGCCGGTCCTGTCAGCATGGATTTCTCTAAGGTGATGGGATTTATCGCGGTGGTACTGGCGTCGGTGAACATATTCGGCGGATTTATTGTCACGCAGCGCATGCTGCAGATGTTTCGGCGCAAGAAGTAGCCAGTAGGACGAAGCCATGAGCAGTAATCTCGCCGCCGTATTCTATCTCGTCGCCAGCATCTGTTTCATCATGGCGTTGCGCGGGCTATCGTCGCCGGATACGGCGCGCCGTGGCAATTTGTACGGCATGGTGGGGATGGTTATCGCCGTCGCCACGACGCTCGCTGTGCCAAGTGTCCTCAGCTATGGACTGATCGCCATCGCGATTCTGATCGGCGGTTCAATCGGTACGGTGATCGCCGTACGAATACATATGACGGCGCTCCCGCAGCTCGTCGCGGCCTTTCATTCACTGGTTGGTCTGGCAGCGGTGCTGGTTGCTGCAGCCGCCTTTTACGCGCCGTCGGCCTACGGAATAGGTGAGCCGGGCGCGATCAAGCTCGCCAGCCTGATCGAGATGAGCATCGGAACGGCAATCGGCGCGGTTACCTTCACGGGATCGATCATTGCCTTTCTGAAGTTGCAAGGACTGATGACCGGCGCGCCGATCGTCTTCCCCGGCCAGCATTTGCTCAATCTTGTCCTCGCCCTGGCGCTTATCGCTCTCGTCGCTTGGTTTGGTCTCGATCAAACAGTCGAGCAGTTCTGGGCTATCGTCGCGTTGTCGTTGGTTATCGGAGTGCTCATAATCGTACCGATCGGTGGCGCGGATATGCCGGTCGTGATTTCCATGCTCAACAGCTATTCCGGCTGGGCGGCATGCGGTATCGGCTTCACCCTTGCCAACAACGCGCTCATTATCACAGGTGCGCTCGTCGGATCGTCGGGCGCCATCCTCAGCTACGTCATGTGCAAGGGGATGAACCGGTCATTTTTCAACGTCATACTCGGTGGCTTTGGTGGCGAGGACGCGGCGGCTGGTGCTGATTTGGGCGACCGTACAGTCAAGACCGGCAGCGCGGAGGACGCGGCGTTCATGTTGCAGAACGCTTCAAGCTGCATCATCGTTCCGGGTTACGGTATGGCGGTTGCGCAGGCCCAACACGCGCTTCGCGAAATGGCGGATTTGCTGAAGAAGGACGGTGTGAAGGTGCGCTACGCGGTCCATCCCGTCGCTGGCCGCATGCCGGGACATATGAACGTTCTCCTTGCCGAAGCCAACGTGCCTTATGACGAAGTCTTGGAGCTTGATGAGATAAACCGCGATTTCCCGGCCACCGACGTCGCCTTCGTGATCGGTGCCAACGACGTGACGAACCCTGCGGCGAAGACGGATTCCTCGAGCGCCATCTACGGAATGCCAATTCTTGATGTCGAACGCGCGACGACTGTTCTATTCGTTAAACGTTCGCTCGCGTCGGGCTATGCGGGCGTCGACAACGAACTGTTTTACCGCGACAATACGATGATGCTGTTCGGTGATGCGAAAGCGATGT
>CAZCVU010000403.1:0-3040 GCA_964501745.1 uncultured Flavobacteriales bacterium
TGCCCGTGGGACAAGTCCTAACCTAGTTTCCTGCCGGTCAATCCGGCGTGGGAGAATCGCTGTCCACGAGCCCGCTGCCGAAGCCTTCGGCCGCTTCATTGGCGCGCGCGCTCTGTTCAGCAAATGGCCTGTAGGCCATGTCCTGAATCAGAATGTGGTGGTTTAGCCAATTCTTGAGATAGTCGAGAAGTTCGACAGTTATCGCCAGGCCGGGGCTTGTCTCATAGCGTTCCTTGATGCCGTAGACATGGTGAGTAAACTCACCATGCTCTTCGCGATGCGACACGACACCCGGATAACCGCTAACTTCCATGACCTTCTCTTCACGTGCGAAATGGAACTCGATGTACGCGATTAGTTCGTCGAAAATCCTGTTCAGGTCGCTAGGCTCGCGCCCGGTCTCAAGGCCGTCGTGCAACCGGTTGATGAGCGCTATGAGTGCTTTGTGGTCGGCATCGAGCAAGCGCACGCCGACGCTCATGGATTCGGTCCAATTATAAAATGCCATAGACGGATTCCGTGGGCCCCAAGTCCAATCAGGGCGCGGATGCAATGTTGGCCACCAGAAGGCCCCGGACATTGATTTGGGTCAAGCTAGCGGCCCACGACGTCGCCAAAACCGCTCCGCCCGATCCAACCTCCGTCCACGGCATTGATCGGGGCTAACTACTGCGCTCGTCCACGGAGGTAGTTGATCTGCGACGCTGCTGATCTCAGCGAGTGTTCCCAAGGTTGATGCTGCTGGGGATCTTGCGCCGTATCGCCCCGCCTTGTTGCAACGCCTCAACCTTCCTTAAGGCGCCGAGCGAGAAATTCCAGGATCATCAGATGCTTCTTGGAGTCATGGATGATCGTCTTGATGAATAGTTCGAACAGGCCGTGGTAGTAACCTTTGCTTTCCTTGATAATGCTCTCGTATTGTCCGATGCCATGCTTCTCTTCGGCGATGAAATCTTCGGTCAGACGTATTAATTTCTCCTTTTCGTCCGTTGAGAGTTCGCCGAGGTCGGCCAGCGCACCCGGCGGTATCTTCCAGTTGAGGCTGGAGTTCAGAGCCGAGGCCATCGACTGCACTATTTTGAAGTGCTTTTCCTCGTCGGAGATAATCATCTGCAGCAGGTAGCGAACCAACCCATTCGGGCAGTCTTCGACCATCGCCTTATATTCAGTTAGGAATTCGTACTCGGTTTTCTCATGCGCCTCGAAATACTGCAGCAGCCGCTCGCTGGCGGACGGCGCCTCAGGATCGGCCTCGAGTGCAGTTTGCTTGAAGCTCAGTATTAGACTCTCTGGACGTATTCCCATTGTTTGCCCTCTCGTCAGCGCGGCGAAATAAGCATCAAGATTTCGAGACCGCAGACCGATTACGCATCATGGTTGTCCTCGAGCGATTTATTCGACATGCCGCAGATGACATCCGACTTCGTAGAAACTGTACCACTGTCCCATCGCCACCGGAACTGTATCCCTTTTGTCGCCATCCAAAAGCATGATTTCGGTAATCGTGCCGCCCTCGGAAGGCACCTGGTCGAGCCCATCAGAGGCTGCGCCAGCGAGTAAATGTGGACCTCATCTTTATGCGTCGCTGTGGCTTGAGCGATCATCAGGATCAGATGGTCGGCAGCGCGTCGCACTAAGCCGGACACTTGGCCGAATGCAGATGCAACTCGGTGAAATAAGTGATCCCACCGTTCTTGTTGGTCTTTCCCGTTTTCGCGGGCTCGACGCTGCGGAACTAAATGCTGCCGGGCTAGATGCTGAACGACTCGCCGCAGCCGCAGCGCGCTTTCTCGTTGGGATTGTTGAAGACAAATCCGGACTGTAGTTTGTCTTCCTGGTAGTCCATTTCGGCACCGATGAAGTACATCAGGGCCATGGCGTCGACGAAGATTTTGACTCCCTTGTCCTCAACGATTTCCTCCAGCGGATTTTGCTCCTCCGCATACTCGACAAAATAGCTGAGACCGGAGCAGCCTTGAGTGCGGACACCTACGCGCAGACCCAGGACCGGCGTTTCCGCCCGCTCGATCAGCTCCTTTACATGCGTCGCAGCGGCATCAGAAAGCTGCAGAATTGGTGCTGCCATTTTGTGTCTCCTTACCTTAACCGCCTCTTGTCCCCGAGCTGTCTAGAACAAGCCAAGAGCGAGCTTGGCATCCTCCGACATCAGGTCCGTGTTCCAGGGCGGATCCCATACAAGATGAACCTCGACCTCGCCGACGCCTACGACACTTGCCGCCGCGTCGGCGATCATCTGCGGCATAAGCTCTGCGACCGGACAACCGGCAGTCGTCAATGTCATCGTTACCTTGAGGGCACCGTCGCTACTGATATCGATCTCGTAGATCAATCCCAGATCGTAAATGTTGATGGGGATTTCCGGATCATACACGGTCCGCAAACCCTCGATGATCATGTCCTTTGAGGCCACCGGTGCCTGGCCATCGAGTGGAGCGCCGGCATGGGCGGTAATCTCCTCGGCCGGCGCAGGTGCCGGCATGAAGTCCAAAACCGTCAATTCATCGTCTTTTGTTGTTGCCATGTCGGTTCTCAAGCGCCTACTCGGTCGTCGTCTTCTCTTCGCCCGCAAGGGCAGACTTCATCGTGTGCCACGCGAGCGTCGCGCATTTGACGCGCATCGGAAATTCGCGAACGCCGGAGAGAACATTGAGGCGTTCCAGTTCGTCAGACATATCAGCCGGCAGCTCGCCTTCATCACCGGTCGCAAGTAAGTGGAAGCTCTCAAACAGCCGCCGTACGTCCGCTTCGCTTTTGCCACGGATCAATTCCGTCATCAGCGATGCCGAAGCCACCGAGATTGCGCAACCACGACCTTCGAAGGCGGCGTCGCTGACGATGCCGTTCTCGTCGACCGTGACATAGACGGTCAGCTGATCGCCGCACAGCGGGTTGTCGCCGTGGGCGGCGCAGGTGGCGTCTTCCGGATGACGGAAGTTCCTCGGATTCTTGCCGTGGTCGAGGATGACTTCCTGGTAGAGTTCACGCAGCTCGTCGTTCATGTTCCAAAGATTCCCTGTAC
>CAZCVU010000404.1:0-3040 GCA_964501745.1 uncultured Flavobacteriales bacterium
ACTGCGCCACAAAGTTCAGTCGACGTCGCATCAGATCGCCTGCAGTCTGGACATCATTGAGGTCTATATCACCTTGTACGAACTCGAATATCAGGCTGGCCGCGAGCTCTGTATGGCCTTCCATATAGTCGATGAAATCCTTGAGAAAGGCGCGATCGGAAATCGTATGGGAGGAAACGTTACAGAATATGGCGGTGGAGTAGCTGTGCTTCTGGATCTTTCGCAGGAGTTGCACACTGCGGAACAGCAGCATGTTGTCGATGGCCGCAATCAGCCCTGTGCGCCTCGCAATGTCGAGATACTGTTCTGGCGCCACGATCACACCTTCGGTTGATCGGATACGGCTAAAGCACTCGAAGAACCGGGACTTCCGCTGCGGCAAACTGACAATCGGCTGCAGGTAAAGTTCCACTCGATCCTGGCGCAGCGCTTCGCGCACAATATCAAGAACCGCCGTTTCGCCGGGGGCCGCCAACGGAACGAGACGCGGCTCGCTCTCTTCGTCCGGATGGCCCGTGCGCATGCGGTCGACGGGTGAACCGCCCTGACTGTACAGCTGCTCCACCAGCGAGTGGAGTACCCGAACCTCGCTCGCGACGTCTGAGAGTTCGTGCGAATCGTCCGAAGCATCCGAGGGCTGTGCCGATTCCAGAGCCTCGAAAATGCGCCGCGCCTCGTCGCGGGCCAGCAAAAGCTGCTCCCTATTGTGGTCGTATGCCTTGCGTAAGACGCTCAGATGGCGCTTCGTCTGGATGTTTCCGAGGCGGCGTGTATAGACCTCGTGAGCCAGGCCGCCGCCAAGTAGAATGACCAGCCCCAGCAGCCCCCCAGTCAACCGCCCTACGCCGGCAACGAGTTCCGGCAGTGCAACGCCGACAACGAGCGCGGCAAGCATGTAGGAGGCAAATATCCAGAGGTGGGAGGAAGTCCTCATGGCGCAGCGGCGTGCTTGTTTGGAATGTGCAGAAGGTTACTTGCGGCAGCCCCCAGCGGCAACCCTACGAAACCACATCGCGCCAAATGGCAAGCAGCGTCCGTCATCGATGGTCCGCACCAACGGCATCGGCGACGCTGCGACAGCCATCGGCACGCAGGCAAGCTGCCAATTCGCGCTTTATCTTGCTGACCAGCGTCGGGCCGCCGTAGATCAATGCGGTGTAGAGCTGCACCGCCGATGCGCCGGCCCGGATCTTGGCGTAGGCGTCCATGCCATTCGCAATACCGCCGGTGCCAACCAGCGGTAGCCGTTCACCGGACATTCTATAGGCGTCGCGCAACAACTCGGTCGTCGCGCTGAACAGCGGTCTGCCACTCAGGCCGCCGGCCTCATCATGATGTGTACTCTTGAGTCCCGCCGGCCGCGTGATGGTGGTATTGCCGATGATCAACCCGGCGATACCTGCCGCGAGCGCAACATCAACCACGTCACGCAAGTCCTGCGGACCGAGATCCGGCGCGATTTTGATTGCCACTGGCAGTGGATTCTCAGACGCTGCCTCCGCGCATGCGCTGCGGACCCGGTCGATCACATCTGCCAACGCATCGCGCTCCTGCAGGGCGCGTAGACCCGGCGTGTTGGGCGATGAAACATTGACGGCGATGTAGTTCACCAGCGGCGCTACACGCCGTGCCACAGCAGCGTAGTCGACCGCTGGATCCGTACTGTCCCGGTTCATGCCGATGTTTACGCCCACCGCGCCCTGATGGCCGGCCTCAAGACGGCGAGCGGCTGCCTCGACGCCGCCGTTGTTGAAGCCCAGCCGGTTGATAACTGCTCCGTCCTCACGCAACCGGAATACACGTGGTTTGGGATTCCCGAGTTGGGCACGTGGCGTCACGGTGCCAACCTCTACGAAGCCAAATCCCATGCGAAGAAGCGGCGTGAACACCCGTGCATCCTTATCGAAACCAGCCGCCATACCGACCGGATTTGGCAGCGACATGCCCCACAATTCCGACGCCAGGATGGGATCGTCGGTCTCATCTGGTGGGCTCGGCCCGAGACCATGTTCGAGTGCCCAAAGTGTAACTGCGTGCGCGTGTTCCGGTTCGAGACAACCGAGTAATCGCATGGCCGGCTTTGCGAGCGTCGTCCGCATGGAGTTATCTCACCTGAAAGTTGGCAGTGGGAGTCGCCCGGAAAGAATCAGGACCATCGCGCGACCCTAACCGAAGGGGCGCACAGCGAACACACGACAACAAGCGATTGCTCCATCCCTGGCGGTCGAAACGGGCAACTATCGCTCGTGGCCTCGAGTGGCTCAGGTCAATGGGTTGTGCATGCGTCCTCAAAACAGCAGTATTATTGGCAAATCGCCCCTCGGTTGGCGATCTAAATTTGCAGATGCCAGCGAGGAAATTCAAAATGTCGGAACAGGTTGGTGCCTCCCACATCCTTATCACCCATACCGAGGCGCCCGAAGCCACGGCAACGCGCTCGCGGGACGAGGCGCTTGCAGAGATCGAACGTATTCTCGAGGAACTTGAGAGCGGCTCCGACTTTGCGGAAATGGCCCGCAACCATTCGGACTGTCCCTCGAAGACTCAGGGTGGATATTTGGGAAGTTTCGGGCGTGGCCAGATGGTGCCATCTTTCGAAACTGTCGTATTTGACCTGCAGGTCGGGGATAAGAGTGGCATCGTCGAAACGGAGTTCGGCTATCACATTATCTTTCGCGACGAGTAGTCGAAGCCGGTAATGCAGCTCGAACACGATGAATAAGCGGACCGAGTCAGGCGACGTCTACGAATCCCAGCGAATTAGCGCCCTCGTCGGTAGAGAGCGTGTTCGTGAACTGACTCGGCGAAGCAACGGTCCGGGGCTCGTCTTCACGGCGGCGCACATAGCATTCATTCTGGCAACCGGATACCTGTTGCACCTGTCACTCCGCACCTGGTGGGCTCTGCCCGCGACTTTATTCCACGGCATCGGCATCGTGCATCTGTTCGCGCCGTATCACGAATGCGCCCACAACACGCCTTTCAAATCGATGTGGCTGAACCGTGCGGTTGGCTTTGTTACCGGCCTCGTTCTATTTCT
>CAZCVU010000405.1:0-3035 GCA_964501745.1 uncultured Flavobacteriales bacterium
GTATTCGGGCACACGGCGCAGCTTCTTCGGAAACGGCAGCGCCTCGAGCATATCGATCGTCATCTCGATATGATGGTTGATGATCTCACGTTCTTCCGTCGTCAGCGTGCCGCGTTCAATGCACAGATTGTAGACCTCTTCCTCGGTAAGGAAGCGCGTCTTCTTGCCGGATGCGTCGGTGTAGGTCCGGGCCGCAATCTTCTGGACGCGCTCCTGCTTTTCAGGGTCCATGAATTCGCCGCCGATGTTTGATTCGGAAATGAACGCACAGTCGTCATCGAGACCTTTGATTTCCGCATTGAACTTTGCTTTGAGCTTTTTCTTGTCTGCCTTTGGTTTCGCAATCTTCTTGAGATAGGTGATCTCAGCGTCACGTTTCAGTAGCTCGAACCGGTCGCGGACCATGTCGATCCGGTCGGCGATCGTCTCAAGCTTGGTCGACTTGTCCACCACATGAACCGGCGTCGTCACCTTGCCGCAATCGTGCAACCAAGCCGCGATGTGCAGTTCGTACCACTGGTCCTCGTCGAGACCGAAGTCCGCAAACGGGCCCTTCTTCTGATCGCAGGCCGCGACCGCCAGCATCTTGGTGATTTCCGGCACGCGCTGACAGTGCCCACCTGTGTAGGGCGATTTATCATCGATTGCGGATGCAATCAGTTTGATGAACGATTCCAGAAGTTCGCGCTGCGCAGCCAGCAGAAGCTGGTTCTCCAGCGCAACCGCGGCCTGGCTAGACAGTGCCTCGATTATCGGCTGAATTTTGCCGCTGAACGGCACCACCACATTCTTGTCGTCGCGCGCGTTGATGAGCTGGAGGACGCCAATGACCTCGCGCTCCCTGTTCAACAACGGCACCGTTAGAAACGATGTCGAGCGATAGCCCGTATTCTTGTCAAAGTCCTTAGTACCACTGAAATCGTAATCTTGCGTCTCATAGGCATCGAGGATGTTGACCATTTCCTTTCGCAATGCCACCGAAGTCGCAACGTTCGCGTAGTTGGGTTCGTCGCCGTCATCCTTGTAGAGCGACAGCGGCGGAAACGGGATGCTCTGCCCCGTCGTGCCCCCCATGGCAATATCAAGCGTGTCGTTGAGCATGATCTCGAACGACAGATGGCGCTCGTCGTCGGTCATGAGATAGAGCGTTCCACCGTCAGCGTTGCAAATACGCTTCGCCTCCAGGAGAATCATCTCCATCAGCTTCAGGTGGTGGTGCTCGGCCGAGAGAGCAATTCCGAGGTCAATCAGACGGCGGAACATTTCAGGATCGGCGGCGTGTAAACCGGTTTCCTGCTCAGCGGTCATCGTCATTCAAGCCTACTCCCCACTGTTTCCAGTGCACCACGCCGACAACGGCGGCACTTTGGTCTCGTTGATAATAATCTTAGTTGAATTTCACCAAAAGAACAGGTGGGTGACAGTCGACGGCGCTCACTTCATTTGCTGGTCGCAACATAGACGCCATCCCACTCGGAACCAGGTGGGTCGGCACGGTATTCGGCAATCCGCTGCTCATACAGCATATACAGTTCGTCGAGCATACCGTTCGTACAGGCGCGGCACTGTTGAAGCAGGGTCTCTGCACGCTCCCAATCCTGAGCTCTATAAGTGCTGATCATCTGATCGTGGACTTCTCGCAGAGCGTTGAATTCACGACTCGTTACATAGCTTGCGTCCCCCAGCAATGCGAAGATCCGCACCGCCTCTTCCTTGCCCTTGACAGCAATCAGATCAAGCTCGAGCGTTGCAAACCGCCCGTCAACCTGCTCGGCAGTTTCAGGCCCGACGACGGTTCCGACACCGTAGGTCTTGGACTGCCCTTCGAGCCGCGATGCCAGGTTCACAGCGTCGCCCAGCACCGAATAGTCGAAACGCTGCTTCGATCCCATGTTGCCGACGACACACTCGCCGGTGTTGATGCCGATACCGATATTGAGCGGCAGGAATTTCTCGCCAGCGGCTTCAGCTTCGCTGCGTCGTTCTTCATTCAAGCCTTCCAACTCCTCGAACATCGCCATCGCCGATTCGCAGGCGTGATCCGCGTGGCTCGAGACATCCAGTGGCGCATTCCAGAACGCCATAATGCAGTCACCCATATATTTGTCGATGGTGCCTTCGCGCGCGAGGATGGCGTCGGTCAGCGGCGTCAGAAACCGGTTGATGAGATGAGTCAGGCCCTGGGGATTTGCTTTGTACATCTCAGAAATTGCCGTAAAGCCCCGGACGTCACAAAACAGGAATGTCATTTCCCTGGTCTCGCCGCCGAGCTGCAACCTGTCGGGATGTTGCGCAAGTTGCTCAACCAGTGCCGGCGACAGGTACTGGCTGAATGCGCCCCGCACCTGACGCTTCTCCGCTTCCGTACGCATGAAGTTAATCAGCGAGCTCGACAGGTACACGCCCAAGACGGCGATCGAGGGATACACGGCATCAAAGATTAGACGCTGCGCATCGTAGGCATACCATGAGAAACCCATAGCACCGGCTACTACGGCGCTGCCGGCGAATGCGCAAGCGAGGGCACCAATTCGGGGCAACAGAAAGACCAATGCCAGGCCAATGGCCAGCATATAGATGATCTCTGCACCAACTGCCCAATCGGGACGCCGAATAAAATCCTGCTCAAGAATCTGCTCGATAATCTCCGCGTGCACCTCGACACCCGGAAGCACTGCGTCAAGCGGTGAAGCTCGTAGGTCCAGCAGGCCGGCAGCGCTGGCGCCAACCAGCACTATATGGTCCTGGATCAGAGAGCGATCGGCACTACCGTCGAGGATCTTCCAGGCCGGGACGAAGCGTTTGGGCTGGTGTCCGGCATAACGGACCCAAAAGCGTCCGTTGGCATCGGTGGGAACGACGAACTGCCCCGCCTTGACGCTTGATATACCAGTTTCTTCTCCAAAGGCGGTCTCGCCGCTCGCGCCACTCGACTTGATGATCATGGTGCCCGCGCCCTGCACTACGCGCAGAGCCTCGAGAGCGATTGACGGATAAAGCGTGACCTCACCGTTCGTGCGATTTCGAAATCCCAT
>CAZCVU010000406.1:0-3034 GCA_964501745.1 uncultured Flavobacteriales bacterium
GTCTAGCAACAGACTCGGCACCAGCAAGCCCACTAGGAAGAAGATCAAGGAATTGGCCCAGAACGCAAGCTGCTCCCAAATGACGTGAAGATGGTCCCAGGACTCCGGCGAAATCTTGGTCCGGCCGTACGACCCGAGAACGAGCCCGGCGGTCACAACGGCCATGACGCCGGAGACATGCAGATAGTGTTCGGCGACGATGAACGTGAGGTAGGCAAGACACACAGTTAGCGTCACCTCGACAAGAGGCACGTCTTGCAGCAGGCCGATCAGATTGCAGGTCAGCCAAGCCAGGACGTAGCCAACCACGACACCGCCGATAAAGACGCGAAGAAAATCCAGGGTTCCAGCGCCAAACGCCGGGTCCTGCCCACTGACCAGCATCGCAGCGAGGATCGAGAACAGGACGATTGCCGTCGCATCGTTAAACAGGCTTTCTCCTTCAACCAGCGTCGCCAGGCGGTGTGGGGCGCCCATGTCCTTGAACAAAGCGATGACGGCGACAGGATCGGTGGCTGAAACGATGGTTCCCAGCAGCAGGCAGGCGACCAGCGATACACCAGAGGCCCACCACAGTGCGTAGCCGACCATACTCGTCGAGATCAAAAGTCCGACGATCGCCAGGACAAGTATCGGGAGGAGGTCGTCCAGCAATTGGCGGACGTTGATCGATAGCGCCGCTTCGAACACAAGCGTCGGGAGAAACAGGAAGAATACCGCGTCGGAGGTAATCTCCAGAGAACTGACCGCACGCATGAAATCGCCGATCAGCCAGATGTCGGTATGCCCGAACGCGACGACGAGGCCACCCAGCACAACGCCGACCAGCGCCAGCAGTACGGTGAAGGGGAAGTTGATACGGGTTGCGACGGGGAGCAATACGCTCGAGATCGCCAACAGGCCAACCACGCCTAAGATCGTTGCGAATAAGTCGTGCATTTCCAGTTGGTACCTGCTTATCGAGTTGCGAACCGCCGCCTGCGGCGTCGCGGACAAGGTGAGAACTCGTCAGACTAACGAAATAGGGGAAGTTAAAGAACCCCGTATGCATCCCGCTTGTGGTGTCTGATTATGAGCTATATCTGGCTTGTCTTTGAACCCTCTAGCCGATACCTTCGGGCGGCAAACTGTCGCCGTGTCGATTATCCGATCCAGGCAGCTATGTTGTGTTGGGGGAGGCAAATGGGACTCAGTCGGTCGCCATATCGTCGGAATTGGTCGAATCAAGTCAACGTTAACGTCGCAGAAGTGCATAGGTGCATTGGGCGGAGCACTGGCAGTGCCTGACGCAAGGAGCGTATTGTCGACAGCGGCATCCGCGGTGGCATCCTACGTCGTGGCAGTGTTCGAACATTGGGCACGAAGTCTGTTTCGTGAACGAGATCTGCTGCTGCGGTCGGGCGGAAAGGTTCACTTTGTCCGCCTCACGGCACGCTTGCAAATGAGCTTGGCGCTGTTAGCGGCGGCGGCACTCTTATGGGTGGGTGGTGCGACCTATACCGCGTGGGAACAGCGCACTGTCATTCGCTCCGGAGTTGACGAATTATTCGAACTCAAAGCCGCCTACAGGGATTTGTTGGGCGAAGCGTCGGATTACCACGAGAAATTGACAATCCTCGCACAGCGGCTCGCGACGGAGCAGGGCGAACTGCAGAAACAAAGCGCGTGGCTGATCCAGTCGGACGGAAACCAAGCGTCGGACAAACTCGAAAGCGAGTTTGTGCAACATTTACAGCAGCTCAACGCCGATGTCAGTGAAATGACCCGGATATCAGCGCTGCTTGAGGAGTCGCTGACGCAGACCGAGGCCGACTTCGTTAGGATCGACGCCGAGGGTGATAACGCCGTACCCTTGAGGACGCTGCTGCGCGATCGTCTGAACGAAGTAGCGGATATGCTGGACCAGACGCAATCGGTGCTGGCGCTGAAGGAAAGAGAAATAGCGACCCTTGAGAAGACACTGAAGGCTACCAGCAGCGGCCTTGCGGCACTGAAGAATTCGCACAGCCAACTGCGATCCCACGTTGCGAGTGTCGAGCTCGAAAGGGAAGCCGAACGCAAGCGTGGGGATGAACTCACGGCGGAACTGGTAAGTATGTCTGAAGCTCTGCTGGCCGTCAGAACCAAGCATGTTGGCGCAATTCGGCAGCGCACTGCGTCCGAAACGCGAATGGCGGCCCTCGAAAACCTGCTTGGCGCATCCAGAACCCAAAGCCAACGGTTGGAAGCGCAACTGACCGATGTCCTCGACCAGCTCGCCAAACAGGCCGGCACGATCCCAGACGGTCAAGACTTGGCGTTGCTACCCGTCAGTGATCGCGTGGCTCAGCTCCTCGAGCGGTTGGAGGAGCTTTATACGAGTCAAGAGGAGACACTGGCGCGTTATTCGCAGCGCGCGGTTGAAGGCCGGGGGGATCTGGAGCGCATCATTGCGATGGCGGGGCTCGATGCCAAGGTATTGATGTCACGCGTCGAATTCGTGCCTTCGGGGCAAGGCGGACCGGTTATTGCTGCGCCAGCGGTCGAGGGTGTTACCAGCGGCATGTTGGGCAATGAGAGGGAGGGGTTGGCCGACGCTCTGCTCAACCTTGAAACACATCTGGTGCGGTGGGAATCGCTGCGCGAGGTTTTACATGCGTTGCCGCTTGTTACACCGGTCGACAACTACCATGTTGCAAGCGGATTTGGCATTCGAAGGGATCCTTTGACGAAGCGGCGGTCAATGCATTATGGCGCCGATCTAGCCGGCTGGATTCGATCGCCCGTGTTCGCCACTGCACCTGGAACTGTGGTCGCTGTTGGCCGCAAGGCGCGCTTTGGAAAGATGGTGGAAATTGATCACGGCTATGGCATTCGGACGCGATATGGACACTTTAACAAGATTCTCGTAAAAAAGGGTCAGGTTGTTGAATTTAGGCACAAAATTGGTTTACTGGGAAACACCGGCCGCTCGACTGGGCCGCACGTGCATTACGAAGTCCTATTTGATGGAAAGCAGATAGATCCGTTGAAGTTTATCAAGGCGGGCAGATAT
>CAZCVU010000407.1:0-3032 GCA_964501745.1 uncultured Flavobacteriales bacterium
CAGTTCGTTGAGGCGATCATCCGTCTGACCAGCCGCACCAGTCAGCGGTGTAAGCGCGAACAGACACAAGAACATGAGGGCAAGTGCACGTTTCATGACAAGGATAATGGCGCACGTACCCTGCCCCGACAAGGTGCCCGTGCCACAAGAATATTGCCTGGTCGAGAGTGTCGCCCCGCATCAGTCGTGTGAGGCTTGTTGAATCTATCGTCGCAATCGCATAATCGCTCGCCTCGTTCTGCTACTCAGATTGGTACAATGCCGGCCCAGGATTATTTCTCTCCCGACTTCGATACCGCACGTGGAAAGTTCCTCGCAGCGTGTGATTCGGCCGGGTTTCCAGTCACCTCCTTCCGACATCCCGGTTCCGCGAGCCTGGTGGCGAAGCTGGGTTTGCCCGAGGCGCTCAGTGGCAATCTCTTCGTCGACGTCGTACGCGTCGGCTCCCCCGATGCGACGCGCGTACTGGTCCTTTGCCCCGGCGACAGTGAAAGCGAGGGTCTGTTTGCATCAGGCATCGACGTCGCATGGCTGGCCTCCGGGGCGCACCGCCACCTGTCCAAAACGATGGCGGTAGTAATGATCCATGCCATAACGCCCAACGGCGTAAGTTGGGCGCGCATTGTTGCCGAAGCTTCTAGCAAGGAACATCGGTCGAAGTGGAGCGATGCGATGCTCGCCGCCGCAGAGGAACGGTTTGCTGCATACGCCGAGGCGCAGGGAATGGACGTATCATTTGCCCAGGCCGGCCAGGCAGATGTACAGCGACTTCGCTGGCCCGACGACATTCTAAAATCCATCGTCGAACGGTTTCTGGGTGCTGCAACGGATGTCGCCCTCCTGTCGTTGCAGTTGGGTCTCGGCCCGTATGGACAGGCGGAGATAGTTCCATGTCACGCTGCGGCAAGCGCCGAAGGCAAGCGATTGGCAGAATGGTACGACGGTAACGACGCCCTGGTGACGACGGATGACAGTGCTCCGCCAGGGGCATTGATGGCCGGCCTGATGGAAGAGCTTGGCGATGCACAAGTTACGTCTGCGGTCCTCGAATGCGGCGTGTATTCCACACAATCGGTGTTGGCGAGTTTGGGCCATAGGTCTAACAACGGGCGTGCTGCGCCGAATTCCGCAGAGCGCATATTCTACCCGCAGGATGAAGCCTGGCAGTCTGCCGTTTGGCAACATTCTGAGCGGGCCATTCGGCAAACGCTCGGAGGTCTTGTCGCCAGATCATAGGAACGGCGCCTCTCGCGGCATGCGTTTGGTATTGCTGTATGCTGGCAACTGTTTCAACGGCATGCTCTGAGCCTGTGCACCAGTTTCCTGCATCAGAGCGTGCTGGCGTTCGCCGCTTGTCAAACCCCAGAAGCAAGGAGATCCCGCATGCCAAAGCTATGGAACCCGCCGACGGTCGCCACGCCGTTCGGCAATTACACACAATGTTCTGAAGTCCAGGCCGGCGAGCGGCTTCTTTATATGGCCGGTCAAGTTGGCGCCATGCCCGATGGTACTATGGCCAACGGAATCGAGGCACAGGCCGAGCAGGCGTTGCGCAACATCGTGGCGATCCTCGCGGCAAACGACATGCAGCCGGAGAACATCGTCAAGATGGCGACGTTCCCAATTCGTGCGGACTTCATTGCCGCCTATCGTGACGCACGGGCCAAAGTGCTGGGCGAGGTCAAGCCGCCGAACACGATGCTGGTCGTTCATGCACTTGGAAATCCAGAATGGCTCATCGAGATCGAGGCCTACGCGGCCAAACCCTAGCAGCCACAACCCGACCGAAGGCGTGAGCCATCCCACTGGCTCAGATGGCTCGGCCAAATGGCGTGTGATACCGTCCCGCTAGACAAACCCAGATTCAGTCACGGGAGACGTTGCATGCCGAAACTCTGGAATCCGCCTACCGTCGCCGCCCCCTTTGCCAGCTACACACATTGTGCCGAAGTCCAGGCCGGCGAACGGCTTCTCTATATCGCGGGTCAGGTGGGCGCGATGCCCGATGGCACCATGGCTACGGGAATCGAGGCACAGGCGGAACAGACGCTACGCAATATCGTGGCGATCCTCGAAGCAAACGACATGCAACCGGAGAACATCGTCAAGATGGCGACCTTTCCGATCCGGGCCGACTTTGTCGAAGCCTACCGTGATGCGCGGGAAAAGGTGCTGGGCGACGTAAAGCCGCCAAATACCCTGTTGGTCGTTCACGCGCTCGCCAATCCGGAATGGCTGATCGAGATCGAAGCCTGTGCGGCCAAACCCTGACGGCTACCAACACTGGCCGTTGTCGAGAGCCTTTCGGCCGGCGCGCATAGCTCACCTAGAAGCCGTGTGATAACGTCCCGCCACGCAATTCCATAATCAGTTACGGGAGAGGTCGAATGCCGAGAATCTGGAACCCAAAAACCATAGCCCCGCCGAAAGGGGCATACTCACAATGTGCCGAAATTCAAGCCGGTGAACGGTTGGTTCATCTCGCCGGTCAGATCGGTGTCGACAAGAAAGGCAAGGTGGCACAGGGCATCCAGAAGCAGGCCGAATGGGCACTCAAGAACCTGCGCGCGGCACTACGGGCCAACAAAATGGGCCTGGAAAACATCACCAAGATGACAATCTACACGACGCGTCACGATTTTCTGCCGGGCTACCGGGCCGCCCGCATGAAGGTTATGGGCGATGTCCATCCGCCGAATACCTATCTCGTTGTTTCCGGACTCGCGCAAGCAGAATGGCTGATTGAAATCGACGCTTTCGCAGCGAAACCATAAATTCCGCAGCAGTCCTGGCATCGCTCACGTAAGCGGCGACGTCAGGCACGCAACCCGCGCACCCTGTCATACCGCGCCGCCCGCCGATCAAGCAGTCGCGTCGCCACCCAGGGCTTCAGGTTTTGGCCCGCCCGTCGCCCAGTCGAGCAATTCAACCGTATGGACGACCGGTAGACGGGTCGCGCGACCAATCTGCATTATGCAGCCGATGTTGCCCGTCGCCACCAGCGACGCTCCGGTTCGCTCAATATTGGCAGC
>CAZCVU010000408.1:0-3032 GCA_964501745.1 uncultured Flavobacteriales bacterium
ACCAAACGCGCGTGCTTTTTCCACCACATGTTTCATATCCCATGGCGCAAGAAACTGTCCCTTCTTGACGTTAATCGCCTTGCCGGTTGCGCCGGCGGCTAACAGCAGGTCGGTTTGGCGGCAGAGATAGGCCGGAATCTGAAGCACGTCGACGACTTCGGCGACGGGCACACATTGCTCCGGCCCGTGAACGTCGGTTAGCACCGGGCAGCCCACCGTTTCCTGGACTTCGGCGAGTATCGGCAAGGCTTGTTTCATACCGATGCCGCGCGGGCCATCGATCGATGTCCGGTTCGCCTTGTCAAACGACGTCTTGTAGACGAATCCGATTTTCAGGCTATCGGTAAGTTCTTTCAGCGCCTGGCTCATCTCCAGCGCATGATTGCGGCTTTCCAGCGCGCATGGGCCGGCAATGATGGTCAGCGGGCAGTCGTTGCCAAAGGTAATGTCGCCGACCCGGACGTGCCTGGCCTTGGTTAGGTTCCGAGCCATCAGACGAGGCGCGATTGATCGATCGCCGCCTTTACGAAGCTGGTGAACAACGGATGCGGGTCGAACGGCTTTGACTTGAGCTCGGGATGGAACTGCACGCCGACAAACCAGGCATGCTCCTCCAGTTCGACGATTTCCGGAAGCTGGCCGTCGGGAGACATTCCGGTGAAACGCAGCCCCGCGGTTTCAAGCCGCTCGCGGTAGTTGATGTTGACCTCGTAGCGGTGGCGGTGGCGTTCGTTGATTTCCAGCTGATTGCCATAGATTTCGGCAATTCTGCTGCCTGGCGCAAGAACGCAAGGATAGTTGCCGAGCCGCATGGTGCCTCCAAGATCACCGTTGGCCTTGCGGCGTTCAACCGCTGATCCGTGCGTCCATTCGGTCAACAGGCCTACGACGGGGTCGCCGCAAGGTCCAAACTCCGACGAATTGGCACCGGCGACTTCGGCGCGACGGCGGCTGGCTTCTATGACGGCCATCTGCATGCCAAAGCAGATACCGAAGAATGGCACGTTTCGCTCCATGGCATAGCCCGCCGCTGACATCATGCCTTCCGCCCCGCGTTCGCCGAATCCGCCTGGAATGAGGATGCCGTCGCACCCTTCGAGGGTGTGCGCCGGGTCCTCCTGTTCAAGTCTTTCCGACTCCAGCCAGTTCAAATTGACGCCGACTTTGTTGGCAACGCCGCCGTGGCTGAGCGCTTCGCCTAGCGATTTGTATGCGTCCGGCAAGGTCGTGTATTTGCCGACCACGGTGATGTTGACGTGACCTTCCGGCACTCGGATGCGCTTGACTATGTCGTCCCAGCGTTCGAGGTCGACTTCGGCTTCGCGCCCGGGCGCCAGTCCGAAATGCGCCAGAACCTGGGTATCGAATCCCTGCGCGTGATAGCTGATCGGGACATCGTAAATCGTGTCGACGTCGAGCGCCGGGATCACACGTTCCTCGCGCACATTACAAAACAGCGCGATTTTGCGACGTGCCTCGGCCGAGATTTCGCGGTCGCAGCGGCACAGCAGGAGGTCGGGTTGGATGCCGACGTTTAGCAACTCCTTGACCGAGTGCTGTGTCGGCTTGGTCTTCAACTCGCGTGAGCTTTCGATGTAGGGGACGAGCGTCAGGTGGGCAAACAGTGAATGCTCATGTCCCAGTTCATTGCCAACTTGGCGGATCGCTTCGAGGAAGGGCAGGCTTTCGATATCACCGACCGTGCCGCCAATTTCGCACAGCACGAAATCCTCGCCGTCGAGATCGGCCTGGATGAACTCCTTGATGGCATCGGTGACATGCGGGATCACCTGCACGGTGGCGCCCAAATAGTCGCCACGACGTTCACGTGCGATCACCTCCGAGTAGATCTTGCCCGTCGTCGCATTATCACTTCGCTTGGCTGCAACGCCTGTAAACCGTTCGTAGTGACCGAGATCGAGATCTGATTCGGCGCCATCGTCGGTGACGTAGACTTCGCCGTGCTGATAGGGACTCATGGTGCCCGGGTCGACGTTGAGGTAGGGGTCAAGCTTGCGTAGCCTGACCTTGAAACCGCGTGCCTGCAGCAATGCGCCTAGGGAAGCTGAAGCGATTCCTTTGCCAAGAGAGGAAACCACACCTCCAGTGATAAAGATGAACCGCGTCATGAAGCGGTACCATACAGGATCACAGCCTCAACCCCAAGCCGGTATGGGTACCGGCACCACCATTTCTTCATTGCGACAAAGGCACCGCTGGCTGCTGCGGCTGCGATTGTTCAGCGGCAGGCTGATCGAGAATAGAGGTCGGTGCGCGATCGCCCCCAGCTAGAATGGCGAGTATCAGGCTGGTCATTATGAAACAGGCCGCGATCACGGCCGTCGCCCTGGTCAGCAGGTTCGCGGTGCCGCGGGCGCTCATCAATCCGAAGCCGCCGCCACCGCCGCCGCCGCCGATCCCTAACGCGCCGCCCTCGCTACGCTGCAATAGCACCACGACGATAAGCGTCAATGCGAGCAGCACGTGAATGACGAGAATTATCGTGATCATCGGCGCATTCTTGCAGGGGCCGGGCACAGCTGCCCGCATGGCTGGCTAACTGTGGATACTTAATGCCTTCTCGCAGCGCTGGCTAGCCCCTCTTGAGACCAATCGGAGGGCTGACGCGACGGGCAAGATTTGCTCTTTTTCGCCGCAAGGCTTCCCACGGCAGTGAAAATGCGGGTGTCGGCAATCAGGCTATTGCGCGTTGGCTATATCAGCTTGCTGCATCCTGTCCCCTGAGGCCTGATATGTGCAGAGCATACACCGGCCTGAATGTCGGCTGACCTCTACTAAGCAGAATAGTCCAACAAACTGGCCTCAAGTCGGCTTGTGACCCAATGCGGACATTCAACCGGCGTCCACAGGATGAGTGAATCCTCAAGGCCGGGAGATGATGGATAGTGCGTGCAAATATCACGTGGTGCTACGACGTAAAGGGAATGCCAATGTCGGCCAGCTCGTCCTTCATGCGTTTGTAGTGCTCGACGGTCTCGGGCAGCGGCTGCCGGGTCTCCACGTCGTAGAGT
>CAZCVU010000409.1:0-3031 GCA_964501745.1 uncultured Flavobacteriales bacterium
GACACGGTACCATCGAGGGACGGCCAATCTATCTCTTCGCGCAGGACTTCACAGTCTTTGGAGGGGCGCTAGGAGAGGTGCACGCTGAGAAAATTTGTAAGGTAATGGATCTTGCCGCGCGGATGGGGGCACCAGTTATCGGGCTCAACGACTCGGGTGGTGCACGTATCCAAGAGGGCGTCATCTCGCTGGGTGGTTATGCCGAGATTTTCTGGCGCAACGTCCAGTCATCGGGCGTCATCCCGCAAATCTCACTCATCCTGGGGCCATGTGCCGGCGGCGCAGTTTATAGCCCAGCAATGACAGATTTCATCATCATGACCGAAGGGACATCGCACATGTTCATCACCGGCCCTGATGTCATCAAAACAGTAACGCACGAGGAAATCGGTTTTGAGGAGCTAGGCGGCGCGCAGACCCACAGCTCGCTCTCTGGCGTGGCGCACCTGACAACGGCCAACGAGCAAGAAGCGTTCGTGGAACTGCGACGACTGCTCGCGTTTCTGCCGCAGAACAATCTGGAACAGCCACCGCGACTCGTGCCCCCGTCTGGCAACGATGAACGACCGCAATTAGATGACTTGATGCCAGACAATCCCAATACTCCATACGACATCCGCGACGTCATCGCCACTGTGGCGGATGAAGGAGATTTCCTCGAGCTACAACCGAGCTGGGCTCAAAACCTGGTCATTGGCTTCGCGCGATTGGGCGGTTTTCCCGTTGGCGTGGTGGCGAACCAGCCGCAGTATCTGGCAGGTTGCCTTGACATTGACGCATCGACTAAGGGAGCACGCTTCGTTCGCTTCTGCGACGCATTCAACCTGCCACTGGTTACTTTTGTAGATGTTCCCGGCTTCCTGCCGGGGCGTGAGCAGGAGCATGGCGGCATCATTCGCCATGGCGCCAAGCTGCTCTACGCCTTCGCCGAGGCAACCGTCCCAAAGTTAACGGTGATAACACGCAAAGCGTACGGCGGCGCGTATGACGTAATGGCGTCCAAACACATCCGCGCCGACCTGAACCTGGCGTGGCCAACCGCCGAAATCGCGGTCATGGGTTCTGAGGGAGCAGTGAACATCATTTTTCGCAAGGAGTTGGCAGCTGCTTCTGATCCTGAGAAAACACGGCGCGAACTAATCGAGGAGTATCGCCAGAAATTCGCGTCTCCTTGGATTGCGGCTGAAATGGGTTACATCGACCGGGTCATTTTTCCGCATGATACACGCGCCGAACTGTTACGTGGGCTGGAACGCTTTAGCAGTAAGCGCGAGCCACGGCCGAAGCGAAAGCACGGTAACATTCCACTTTAATATCTGTCGACGTGAAAAATATGGCTGAAATCCCACAGGCTGGTGACCCCGCACCACCCTTCGAGGCGGTTGACCAGGACGGCAAAACCGTAGCACTAGCTGACTTCGCAGATCGCTGGCTGGTGCTCTATTTCTATCCGCGCGATGACACTCCCGGTTGCACGGTTGAGGCTCAGGAATTCACGGCGCTCATCGCTGATTTTGAGTTGCTAAAGTGTGATATTGTCGGCGTCTCGCCTGATTCACCGCAAAAACACTGCAACTTCATCGCCAAGTATAGTTTGGCAGTGCGACTGCTCACTGATCCAGAGCGCGCTATCATGGAGCCTTATGGCGCATGGCGGATGAAAAAAAACTACGGTCGCGAGTACATGGGTGTTGTGCGCTCGACCTTTCTCATTGCTCCTGACAGTACCATCGCTAGGGTATGGCCCAACGTGCGCGCCAAGGGGCACGCGGCGAAAGTGCTAGATGCACTGGAGATACTGCGTGAGTAAACTCGAGCTGCTTGCCTACCTCTCGGATATTAGGCTCTCATAGAACGGCAGCTAAGCTACCGACAGTTTAGTTCAGATTTTTTGGACAAACGGGACTACATCATCCCGCCCATGCCGCCCATGCCGCCCATGCCGCCCATGCCGCCCATGCCACCCATGTCGCCCATGTCTGGCATCGCAGACTCCTTCTCAGGAATGTCTGAAACGAGCGTTTCCGTGGTCAGTACCAAACTTGCAATCGAGCCAGCTGCCTGTAGTGCATTACGCACTACCTTAACTGGATCAATAATTCCGCTCTTCATCAAGTCCTCGTAGGTGTTTGTACGGGCATTGAAGCCGAAATTAGCCTTCTTGGATTCACTGATTTTCGAGACCACAACGGCACCGTCCTCACCGGCGTTTTGGGCAATCTGACTCGCCGGCATGGCAAGCGCGTCGCGCACAATACGGACCCCAGTCGCTTCCTCACCGTCGAGTTTGCTGGAGTGTTTGTCAAGTGCCTTACGAGTGCGTAGTAGTGCCACACCGCCACCTGCCACAACACCCTCGGCCATTGCAGCGCGAGTAGCATTGAGTGCGTCATCGACGCGGGCCTTCTTCTCCTTCATCTCAGTCTCGGTTGCCGCGCCAATCTCGAGAACTGCGACGCCACCCAGAAGGCGACCTACACGCTTCTCAAGCTTCTCACGATCCCACTTTGATTTGGCGAGTTTAGCCTGTGAACGTAGGATTCGCGCACGCTCCTTGACGTCGGGCTTGCTGCCACCGCCGCCAATAACCGTTGTTTTGTTCTTGCCAATGATTACCTTGTCTGCCTTTCCAAACATATCGGCGGTGATTTCTTTCAATTCCATAGCCTGATCCTTGCCGATAACACGACCACCGGTCAGGACTGCAAGATCCTCCAGCTGCTCTTTCTGATCGTCGCCAAAACCAGGGGCTTTCACGGCGCATGCTTTGAGAACCTTGGACGCGACATTCAGCACTAGTGTCGCTAGCGCTTCGCCTTCCAGGTCCTTGCAGATGAGCAGAATGGGTTTCTTCAGCTGCTTGACGCCCAGTTCCAGTGCCGGCAGCAGATCCTGTGCCGACGAAATTGTATGGTCAGTCATCAATATCAGCGGGTTCTCGACGGTAGCCTCGCGTTTCTCGCGGTCAGTGACGAAGTATGGAGAGACATAGCCCTTGTCGAATTCCATTCCTTCGACCAGCTTGAGAGTG
>CAZCVU010000410.1:0-3009 GCA_964501745.1 uncultured Flavobacteriales bacterium
GATTAGCGGCGCCAAAATCCGGAGCGGTCGTTGTCAGTGTTCACGACAAGGGGAAGTTCAGCCCTTCGGCACGAAAGATCGACTCCGCGACAAAGGGCGCCCTCCGCCGCGCCGTTCGCAATAGCAGTTTTTCCGGCAAGCGCGGTGAGTTGCTCTCGATCATCGCTCCCGCCGGTGTTTCATTGAGCCGCGTCGTCCTGGCTGGCCTCGGCAAAGGCCTCAATGAACTCGAGAGCCAGAATCTAGGCGGCCGCCTGGTCGCGAACTTGAACGGTGCAGGCGAGGAGCGGGCGGCGATCTTGATCGATGAGGCAGCAGGATCGCCCAGTGCGCCCGACGTTGCGCTGGGCGCGCGCCTGCGTGGGTATCGCTTCGACAAATACCGCACGAAGGCAAAAAAAGAGAAGAAGCCCCGCCTTGAAACGCTGGCATTGCACGTCAAGAGCGCTGTCCAAGCGCGGCGCGCCTTTGCGTCGCTCGACAAGGTGGCTGAGGGTGTCGCTTTGACGCGGGACCTGGTGTCGGAACCGCCGAACGTTCTGTTCCCAAAATCGTTCGCGGCAGAAGCGCGCAAACTTAGCCGCCTCGGGCTCAAGGTGGATGTGCTTGGCGAGCGAAAGATGCGGGAGCTTCGCATGCGCACGTTGCTTGCCGTCGGGCAGGGCGCGGAGCACGAGAGTCAACTGGTGGTCATGCATTGGAACGGTGCGGCGAAGTCCAAACCCCCGATTGGATTTGTCGGAAAGGGCGTGTGTTTCGATTCCGGAGGCCTGTCGCTGAAGCCGCCCGGAGCCATGGAACAGATGAAGTGGGACATGGGTGGTGCCGGTGTCGTAACCGGGCTGATGAAGGCGTTGGCCGGCCGCAAAGCGAAGGTCAATGCGGTCGGCGTGATTGGGCTGGTTGAAAACATGCCATCGGGCGGTGCCGTTCGGCCAGGCGATATCGTCACCTCAATGTCGGGTCAGACGATCGAAGTCCTGAACACCGATGCCGAAGGTCGGCTCGTTCTTGCCGATGCACTTTGGTATACGCAGGCGCGCTTCAAGCCGCGTTTCATGGTCGACCTGGCGACACTGACCGGGGCGATGATTGTCAGCCTCGGCCATGAATACGCCGGCGTCTTCTCGAACGACGACGACTTGGCCGGCAACCTAGTTGCCGCCGGCAGCGCGACCGGAGAGAAATTGTGGCGCTTGCCACTGGACAAGGCCTACGACAAGAAGCTCGACTGTGACGTTGCCGACATGAAGAATATCGGTGGCCGCGACGCCGGCTCCATAACCGCCGCCCAATTCCTGCAACGGTTCGTCAACGAGGTGCCATGGGCGCATCTGGATATTGCCGGTGTGACGTGGTCGAGCAAAGATGCGCCGACGGTGCCCAAGGGAGGCACGGGATTTGGCGTGCGGCTGCTCGATCGCATGGTGCGCGACAACTATGAGGGCTGACGGTCTCGCTTGTGCCGCGGCTTGCCTGCTGTGACAGAGATCCGGTTTTACCATTTGCAGCGCACGCCATTGGAGCGCGCGCTTCCGGCTTTGCTTGAACGTGTGCTCGAACGCGACTGGCGGGCCGTCGTCATAGCGGGTTCGGCAGAACGGGTGGAAGCCCTAAACGGACACCTATGGACATATAACGACCGGGGCTTTCTGCCGCATGGCAGCAGCGCTGATGGTTATCCTGAACACCAACCGATTTGGCTCACTGACGTCGATGAGAACCCCAACCGATCTGATGTACTGTTTCTTACGGATGGTGCAAGATCGAATAATATCAGCATGTTTTCAATATGTTGTGAAGTTTTCGACGGCAACGATGAGGCCGCCGTGGCAACGGCGCGAGAGCGTTGGAAGGAGTATCAGGAAACTGGAAACAAGCTCACCTATTGGCAGCAATCTTCGTCCGGAGCCTGGGAAATGAAGTCTGAGGAGAATTCATAGTAGGCGGCGAAATTGCCCTCAAGCGAAATGGATTGCTTGCCGCCCGCAACAGGGCCGTCTATAACCCCGCCGCTCCTGCTGCAAACTGTAATCTGGATCGGATACGCCGTATGGCCGTTGAACGAACGCTATCGATTGTCAAACCTGACGCGACACGCCGCAACCTCGTCGGCCAGGTTGTCGCGAGGTTGGAAGACAGCGGTCTCCGGATCGTTGCCATGAAGCGCCTGCGTCTTACCCGAGATCAGGCCGAGGTGTTCTATGAGGTGCACAAGGAGCGCTCGTTCTTTCCCGACCTCTGCGAGTTCATGACCTCGGGACCGGTGGTCGTGCAGGTCCTGGAGGGTGAGGGCGCAATCGCCAAGAATCGGGAGGTCATGGGGGCGACAAACCCGGCGAACGCCGACGATGGTACGATTCGCAAGGATTTCGGCGAGTCGGTTGAGGCCAACACCGTCCACGGGTCGGACTCCGAAGAGACGGCTGCACGCGAAATCGCGTTCTTCTTCAGCGAGGTCGAAATACAGTCCTAAACCGGCTGATCCAACTTCGCGCGCGCCGGCTGTTCGGCTAAACCAATGCCAAGAATAACAGCAACAGCAAAGCGGCCGTAACCAGCGCGGAGATAAGGAATAGCTTGCTCACCGCCGACCAAGTCTTGAGGTTGGCCTGCGGAGCCTGGTGGAACTGAAGCTCTGGCACTGCCATCGGCATGCCTCCTGTAAACGACTCACTCAGGATCTGCGGCCCGTAGTCTGCCAAATGAGCAGGCGGCTGTCACTCTCGAGGAGTCATTGCAGCGCTGGATTGTGTAACACATGCGTCGCCTCCGCCGATCCCTCGATCACCGCACGATCACCCTCGACGCGCACTCGACCTTCGGCGATCAGACGCACAGCTAACGGATAGATCTGATGTTCCGCCGCCAGAATGCGGGCCGATAACGAATCGGCATCGTCGCCCTGCAGGACAGGTACGGCGGCCTGGACGATAATCGGACCGGCATCGGTTTCGTAGCGCACCAAATGCACCGTGCAGCCGGCGATCCGGACGCCGGCATCAAGCG
>CAZCVU010000411.1:0-3006 GCA_964501745.1 uncultured Flavobacteriales bacterium
TGAATCTGGCAACCCTGGTCGACATCTTCCGGGCAGAACAGAATGCCTGCCTGCTCGGAACCGACGCCATGCGTGACGGCGTCGATGTTCCGGGCCCGGCACTGCGGCTGATCGTTTTCGACCGGGTTCCGTGGCCGCGGCCGACAATCCTTCACCGCGCCCGCCGACGTCATTTTGGCAGTCGCGCATTCGACGATTCAACCACGCGCCTACGGTTGAAGCAGGCCTATGGCCGCTTGGTGCGACAGGCGACCGACCGCGGTGTATTCGTGCTGCTTGATCCGATGCTGCCGTCGCGCCTGGCCGGCGCCTTTCCACCGGGTGTAGTGGTCATGCGCGTTGGCCTTGCGGAGGCCGTGGCAATCGTTCGTGGGTTCTTCCTCGACGAAACCCAAGCCAGCCAGTAGCGCAATGCCGAGGGTGACGCTTGACGGGCTGGACATGCAGCGTTGTACAGTGCCTTAGATGTCGAGAGGATCGTGCAAGTAGCCCCCGGTTTTAGTGTCGTCTGGAGTCCGACGGCGCGTTTCAAGAAAGGCACATGATGACCAATCACCACGCCGCGCTGATCTACACGATGGTTCTAGCTTCGGCGGCAGATAGTGAGATGACCGATCTCGAGCTGAAGATGATCGGCGACCTCGTCAAACACCTGCCTGCTTTCCGGGATTACGATGAGAATCTCCTACCGGAGACGGCAAGCGCGTGTGCTGAGATGCTGAGTGGGAAAGACGGCCTGGACAACTGTCTCGATCTGATACGGGAGTGGCTACCGGACACGCTCACGACAACCGCATGTCTGCTGGCCTGTGATGTGGTCGCCGCCGATGGTGCGGCACATCAGGAGGAGTTGCGCCTGCTCGAACTAATCCGCCATCGCCTTGATGTCGACCGGCTGACGGCGGCCGCGATCGAACGGAGCGCGCGGGCCCGCTTTGCCACGCTCTAGACCCGTGCCTGCGCTCGCCGGTACAAGCATCGGCTTCATCGGGCTTGGCCTGATGGGAAAGCCGATGGCCCGCAATCTCAACGCTGCCGGCGCCAGGCTCATCCTTTACAACCGCTCGTCAGAGCCCCTCGACGAGCTCGCGGCAGAAGGCATGTCGACCGTCGCTGCAGCAAACGAGGTGGTCGGCGAGATATCGATTGTGATGGTGCGGGATTCGCCGACGGTCGAGGCCGTGATCGCCGGTGCCGACGGCCTGCTCGAGAGTGTCAGGCCGGGGATGCTGGTCGTCGATATGGGAACGACCGACCTCGACGTAACCAGGCGCATGGCCGAGGCGGTCAGGGTAAAGGGCGGTGATTACATCGATGCGCCCGTATCAGGTGGTCAGGTCGGCGCTGTGGAAGGCAACTTGACGATTATGGCTGGCGGCAGCGAGGCAGCGTTTGCGCGTGCAAAACCGGTATTTGAGACGCTTGGCAGTCACATTACCCATATCGGCGGTGTCGGCGCCGGACAGATTGCCAAGACGGTCAACCAGGTTATCGTCGCGATGACAATCGACGCCGTCGCCGAAGGTCTGACGCTGGCAAGACGCTCCGGCGTCGATCCTGCAAAGGTCCGCGAAGCGCTCGCGGGAGGGTTTGCAGCGAGCAGAATCCTGGAGTTGCACGGCGAGCGGATGCTCGCGGGCAGTTTCGAGCCGGGCGGGCGCAGCTCGGGGCAGCTTAAGGATGTCGTTCAGGCGCTCGATCTGGCGGCGTCGGTCGATCTCGACCTGCCTGGCCTGCAAGCCAATCGACGCTTGTGGGAACGGATGGTCGAGCGCGGCTTGGGCGATCTCGACCAATCGGCGCTGATCAAGCTGATCGACAAGCCGTAGCCAGCGATTACTTCGGTCGTGGAGCGGCTAGCGGGCGACTGCCTTGATGCGAATGCGCTGCCTGGCGCCTGATAATGCGGCCAGCGCACCAGCAAATGCCGGCTGGTCCGCGCCAATCACTTTGAAGTATCGTTCATCGATGGCCGCCAGTACTGGGGCGGCATCGGCAACCTTCTGCCTGCCCTTTCGCGTCAGTGTAACCGCGCGGGCGCGGGCGTCGTCGGCATGAGCGGCACGCGCAATCAGTCCACGTGCCTCCAGGCTCCTGACAACCTGAGATGTCATCATAACGTCGCTGCGGCAGTGGCGGGCCAGCGCAGCCTGCTTCACCACATTGCCGGCCTGCGCCGACAATTCGCTCAGGCCGGCCAGCAAGAGCAGTTGAACAGGCGTTAGATCAAAGCGCGCCAGCGCGGTTCGCTGCGCCCGTTGCCATCCATTGGCAGCCTGCCATAAGAGAAATCCAATTCCCGCCGAGAAGGATCCTGCAACCGCCAAATCATGCACATCGTCTGCCATATGGTCCCTCCGGGAGATTTGCGTGACAGCTCAAAGTACGATTATCACCGCAAGGTTATAAGCGCGCGTACCTTAACATCAATCACACGGATCTTCCTTGCCGGGAGTTTCCCGGCAGCCTTCTGGCAGCGCGACACTGGCATGAAACGTGCGAATCACAATTACAGAATATGGGCAGCCACAGCATGAATTCGCACACACGTTTGGGACGCTAACAATGAAGATTTCGCAACTTGCTCTTGCCTTTCGCAGCTTCGCCAATCACCAGGAGACGGTTGCCAAAGCCGGTCATAAGCCCGCACCGGACCCTGAGATATCAGCACTGCGACGAGAGCGCGAACGGGCCGCTACAGCCGCCGAGCCCTCAGACACAACCGAGATCAGTCCGGAAGCCGTGTTCCGATATGCCGCCTTGCGCTACGACCCTCATCGCATCAGTCCCGACGAGATGCAGGATCTGGTTGATCTGCTTTACGATGGACAGGCCATTTCACCCCGCGACTACGAGATCCTAGCCAAGGGTCCAAGCCGGGCATCTGTTCTGGCCCCAGATAGCGGACCCGAGATGCAGCGAGACCTCGTGGCGGCCTGGCAGGATCAACGGATCCGCGACACTGCACGCGGTGATATCTCGGCAGTCGACTCAGATAGCCGTGCG
>CAZCVU010000412.1:0-2995 GCA_964501745.1 uncultured Flavobacteriales bacterium
GCTGCGTTTGCTCTGACATCGCTTCTGGTCGTTGCGGCGGCGACAGGCGGCGTCTGGGCGATACGATCGGGCGCCGCAACCGCCCTCGCCGATCGCCTGCAGACCGCCTTGCTCGGGATGACAGTGGAAGCCGGCCTCACGATCGAAGAAATACTGGTGGTGGGGCGGCACGAGACAAAACGTAGCGATCTCGTTTCGGCCATTAGCGCGCGCCGCGGAGACCCCATTCTTGCATTTGATCCAGCCGCCGCGCGACAGCGGATTCTCGACCTTGGATGGATTGCCGATGCCAGTGTCGAACGACGGCTTCCGGGCACGATCTATGTCCACCTCGTCGAGCGCAAGCCAATCGCGATATGGCAGCGCAACGGGCAATTTGCCCTTGTCGATGCAGACGGTGTCGTAATCGGCGACAGCGACGTCGGAGATCGCCGCGATCTGACCCTGATCGTTGGCGCCGAAGCGCCGCGCCACGCGTCAACCCTGCTTGTCATGCTGTACACGCATCCGCATCTGATGGAGCGGGTTGCGGCCGCGATACGCGTCGCAGATCGACGCTGGAATCTTCGCTTCGACAACGACATAGACGTGCGGCTACCCGAGGAGAATCCGCAAGCCGCCTGGGACCGCCTCGCCAAACTACAGGCAGAGCATAAACTTCTTGAGCGCGACATCATCGCCATCGATCTGCGTGTGCCGGAACGGCTCGTGGTGCGGATGCGGCCGGCGGCTGCGATGCGCTTGCGCACGCTGGGAGAACACACGTGATGCAGTCAAACGCTTGGCCGATGGTGCGGCCGCAACGAGCTAGGGGATAGCCAGCGTGGTTGGAGACGGAACAATCGTGGCGCTCGATGTTGGTACGACGAAGATATGTTGCTTTATCGCCGCGCTAGACGACAACGGACTGCTACGCGTCACCGGCATCGGTCATCACGCCAGCAATGGACTGAAAGCAGGCGCCATCGTCGACATGGAAGCTGCGGAGACGTCGATTCGTGCGTCGGTTCATGCCGCCGAAAAGATGGCAGGAACGACGATCCGTCATGTGGTCGCCAGCGTTGGAGGCGGACACCCGTCAAGCAACGCGATAGAGCGCAACCTGTCGATCGGCAGCGCTTCCATCAGTGATGCCGACATGCGGCGTTTGTCGAACGACATTCGCTTGCTGCAGCACGAGCCACATCGCGTCCTGGTACACGCAATTCCCACCGCCTACGCGATAGACGGTTCAAACGGTATCCGCGATCCGCGCGGCCTGCATGGCACGAACCTGGGTGTCAACGTGCATCTCGTAACCATAGACGAAAGTACGGCGCGTAACCTTGAGACCGCCATAACTCGCTGCCATCTCGATCTCTCCGAACTCGTCGTCAGCCCATACGCCTCTGGCTTGGCCTGCCTCGTCGAAGATGAAATAGACCTTGGGGTCACGGTGATCGACATGGGCGGCGGTACGACGACGATCGCCGTATTCTATGACGGTGCGGCCGTATTCACCGATGCGGTTCCGGTCGGCGGCGTCAACGTCACGAATGATATCGCTCGGGGTTTGTCGACCTCAGTCGCCCACGCTGAACGGCTAAAGACCCTGCACGGCAATACGCATCCCTCCCCCACTGATGAGCGCGAGATCGTCAATGCACCGCAAGTCGGAGACGATGCCGACAGTCACGCAAGTCATGTCCCGAAATCGCTGTTGGTCGGGATTATTGCGCCGAGGATTGAGGAGATTCTTGAACTGGTGCGCGCACGACTGGCGGCAAGTGGCTTTGAAAAGACTGCTGGTCGCCGGGTTGTACTGACCGGCGGTGGAAGTCAACTGCCAGGAATGCGCGAGTTGGCAGCGCAAATCCTTGACAAGCAGATCCGTATGGGACGGCCGATTCGCGTCAACGGTCTGGCCGACGCCACCGGCGGCCCGGCTTTTTCAACTGCCGCCGGCTTGCTCGCCTATGCGGCGGACAACCGCTACGAGATACCCGCGATACTCGCGCGTCAAAACGAGATTTCGAGCGGCCTTCTTGGCCGCCTTGGAGGGTGGTTCCGTGAAAATTTCTAGCCGCCTTCCCTTCAATCGACCGCTGCACGTCAACCTGTGGCGGCACTATTCCGGCAGCACTTGCCGGAACCCCATCGAACTGTTAGGCAACAGCGGAGGCTGTGATGACGATTAATCTCTCGATGCCCAAATCAGATCAGGATCTTAGACCGCGTATAACGGTAGTCGGTGTCGGCGGCGCCGGCGGCAACGCCGTCAATAATATGATTCGCGCCGAACTAGAAGGCGTGAATTTTGTCGTTTGCAACACCGACGCGCAGTCGCTCGAGCAGTCATTGGGCGAGCGCAAGATCCAATTGGGTATAAGTATCACGCGAGGCCTGGGCGCTGGCTCTCGGCCCGACGTCGGCCGGGCCGCTGCCGAGGAAGCGTTGGAAGAGATCCTCGACCATATCAACTCCAGTCATATGGTGTTCATCACCGCGGGTATGGGCGGCGGTACAGGGACCGGTGCTGCCCCGGTAATTGCCCGCGCGGCACGCGAACAGGGGATTCTGACCGTCGGCGTCGTGACCAAACCCTTTCAGTTCGAGGGAACGCAGCGAGCTCAGATTGCCGATGCCGGCATTGAGGAGCTGCAGCAATATGTCGATACGCTGCTCATCATTCCCAATCAGAATCTGTTCCGCGTCGCCAACGAAAAAACCACCTTCGCCGACGCCTTCAAGATGGCGGACGACGTCTTGCACTCCGGCGTGCGTGGCGTCACCGATCTGATGATCATGCCTGGCCTCATAAACTGGGACTTTGCAGATATTCGCACCGTGATGAGCGAGATGGGCAAGGCCATGATGGGCACCGGCGAGGCCGAGGGGGACAAGCGCGCAATCGACGCTGCCGAAGCGGCGATTTCCAACCCGTTGCTCGACGACGTCACCATGAAGGGCGCGCGAGGTGTGCTGATAAACATCACCGGTGGCAATGACATGACCT
>CAZCVU010000413.1:0-2966 GCA_964501745.1 uncultured Flavobacteriales bacterium
CAAACAAGGGATTCTTACCGGCATTTTCGGCAACCGCAATGATCAGGCGATCGGTCAAATGCATGGTAGCCCGTGTGATGATATCGATGTGCCCGTTGGTAATCGGATCGAAGGTCCCCGGATAAACGCCAGTGCGGTGTTCTGCCATTCTCTCCTTGCCTCAGTCGGCCACAGCACCTGCGTCTTCATCAGCAGTGTCAAGCTCGTCGGTTCCGTTACCGTCCTCGCCGACATCGCTGAGTCGACTCACAGAGGCGACCCGCTCTCCACTTTCAACGTCAAATAACGTCACGCCCTGGGTCCTGCGGCCGGCAATGCGGATATCGTCGACCGGCTCTCGGATGAGTTGCCCGGCATCGGTAACCAGCACGATCTGATCGTTTGCCTCAACGGGGAAAGCGGCAACAACGGTGCCGTTGCGCTCGCTGGTCTCTATGTTGACGATACCGCGGCCTCCACGTTTGGTAATTCGGTACTCGTACGCGGAACTTCGCTTGCCGTAGCCGTTCTCCGTAACTGAAAGGATGAACTGGTCACGCGCAGCCAGTAGGTCGAACTCTTCCGGAGAGAGCCCGGTTTCTTCGCCTCCCTCTTCGGCTGGCTCGATCTCGTCAGCCGCTTCATCGTCGCCCAAACGCCGCAACGCCGATGCGGCCCGTAGATAATTATCTCGCACTTCGATGTCGATTTCTTCATGCCGCAGAATCGACATCGAGATCACGACGTCGTCATTCGCCAAGTTCATGCCGCGTACACCTGTCGAACCGCGGCCGCTGAAGACGCGTACATCGGTCACGCAGAATCGAATACATTTGCCGCCGCGCGCAGCCAACAGCACATCGTCGCCCTCGGTACAGGTGCAGACGTTGACCAGGTGATCGCCTTCGGAGAGCTTCATGGCAATCTTGCCGTTGGCCTTGATAACGGTGAAGTCCGCAAGCTTGTTGCGACGAACCGAACCGCGCGAGGTCGCGAACATGACGGTAAGTTCGTCCCAGCTCTCCTCATCCTCTGGCAGTGCCATAACTGTTGAGATCGCCTCGTCCTCCTGCAACGGCAGAAGGTTCACCATGGCCTTGCCGCGCGCCTGCGGTGTCGCCTGAGGCAGACGCCAGGCTTTGAGCTGATAAACCATGCCGCGCGTCGAAAAGAACAAAATCGGCGCATGCGTTGAGGCAACAAAGACATTGCTTACAACGTCTTCCTCGCGTGTCGCCATCCCGGCTCGGCCCTTGCCGCCGCGCCGCTGCGCTCGATAGGTGGATAACGGCACGCGCTTGATGTAGCCACCATGAGTTACGGTGATCACCATATCCTCGCGCTGGATAAGGTCCTCGATATCGTGTTCGACCTCGGAGTCGAGGATTTCGGTACGACGGTCATCGGCAAACTTCTCGCGCATCGCGATAAATTCCGCGCGCATCACCTCGAACAGTTTCGGACGCGACTGCAGGATTTCCAGATATCCAGAAATCTGCTGCGCCAGGCCTGCCATTTCCTCGCCCAGTTTGTCGCGCTCCATGCCGGTCAGACGCTGCAGTCTGAGTTCCAGGATCGCCCGTGCCTGCGCCTCGGACAGCCGGTATTGGCCCTCGACGACTTCGTGCCCGGGATCATCGAGGAGTCCGATATACTTCGCTACATCGCCAGCCGCCCAATTGCGCGACGTCAATTGCTCGCGCGCCGTCGCCGGGTCTTTGGCCTCGCGGATCAGCTTGATCACCGGATCGAGATTGGTAATTGCCACCAGCAGTCCGACCAGCACATGGGCCCGCTCGCGCGCGCGCCGCAACTCGAAGACAGTCCGCCGGGTGATGACTTCCTCGCGGAACTCAACGAACGCACGGATGATATCCTGCAGCGTCACCGTAGACGGACGTCCGCCCGTCAGAGCCAGCATGTTGACGCCAAAACTGGTCTGCAGCGGTGTCGAGCGGTAAAGCTGGGCCAGCACCACATCGGTCATGGCGTCGCGCCTGAGCTCGATGACCACCCGAACCCCGTCGCGGTCGGATTCATCTCTGAGATCGGAGATTCCTTCGACGATCTTCTCGCGAACGACCTCCGCGATTCGTTCGACGAGACGTGCCTTGTTGACCTGATAGGGCAGCTCGGTGACGATAATCGCTTCGCGGTCATTGCCTAACTCTTCGATGGTGATGCGGCTGCGCATAACCACCGAGCCGCGGCCTGTGTGATAGGCCGAGATAATGCCCGACTGCCCCATGATTAACGCGCCCGTCGGGAAATCCGGGCCGGGCACCAGTTCCATCAACTCGTCGATCGTGATTTCAGGGTTGTCGATACAGGCGATGCAGGCATCCAACACCTCGCCCAGATTGTGCGGCGGGATATTGGTCGCCATGCCAACGGCGATGCCGCCGGCGCCGTTGACCAACAGGTTGGGATAACGCGCGGGAAGAACCGTCGGTTCGTGGTCGGTATCGTCGTAGTTGGCCTGAAAATCGACGGTTTCCTTGTCGATATCGTCGAGCAGTGCCTCTGCGGTCCGCGCCAGCCGTGCCTCGGTGTAGCGAAAAGCCGCAGGCGGATCGCCGTCCATCGAACCAAAATTGCCCTGGCCGTCGATCAGCGGCAGACGCATTGAAAACAGCTGCGCCATACGGACCAAGGCGTCGTAGATCGCCTGATCGCCATGGGGATGGTACTTGCCCATGACTTCGCCCACGATTCGGGCGGACTTGCGATAGGCATGCGACGCGTCATATCCGCCCTCTTTCATCGCGTAGAGGATGCGGCGATGCACCGGCTTCAAGCCGTCTCGGATGTCGGGCAAGGCACGACTGACGATCACGCTCATGGCGTAATCGAGATACGAACGCTGCATTTCCTCCTCGATCGTCACCGGGACGATGTCAAAGGAGTCGGGCGCGGAGGGTGTATCGTTCAAGGGCTATCGGGGCTGTTTATGACCTGCTGCGGATCGAGCGGTGCGACCCGGGCAC
>CAZCVU010000414.1:0-2961 GCA_964501745.1 uncultured Flavobacteriales bacterium
CCGCAGCAGCAGGACTAAGCACTGTGAGGCGCCGTGTGCGTCATCGAACCTCCGGGCGCCGAAACGAACGTGGCGCGCAGCGCATCCACCCGAAAACCATTAGCAATTCAGCAACCGCCTTGGCATTATGGTGCGCTCCCGTGTTTTGCCTAGGGGGATGGTGAATGATTCGTCAATTTGAACTGGTCGAACGGATCAAAGCTTACGACCCGGCGGCCAATGAAGACTTAATCAATCGCGCCTACGTCTTCGCTATGAAGGCGCACGGTGCACAGACCCGTGCGTCCGGCGATCCCTACTTCTCTCACCCCTTGGAAGTGGCCGGCATCCTTACTGATTTCAACCTTGATACCGATACCATCGTTACCGCACTCCTGCACGACACCATTGAGGATACCACAGTCACCCTTGACGACATTGAGGCGCAATTCGGAAAATCCGTGGCTCGTCTGGTCGATGGCGTTACCAAGTTGACCCGTATCGAGTTCCAATCCGACCAGGCCAACCAGGCAGAAAACTTCCGCAAATTCGTGCTTGCCATGTCAGAGGACATCCGTGTGCTTCTGGTCAAGCTCTCTGACCGGCTGCACAACATGAGGACACTGCATTTTATCAAGTGTCATGAAAAGCGCCAGCGCATTGCGCGCGAGACAATGGACATCTTCGCACCCTTAGCCGAACGAATCGGAATGCAGGATTTGAAGCAGGATCTCGAGGACCTTTCGTTTGCCGAGCTCAACTCGGACGGCCGTCAATCAATCCTCAATCGCCTAGAGTTTCTGCGCTCCAAAGGCGAGGATCTGATCGGACGCATCATCGATGAGCTTCTTGATGTATTGGTCAAGCAAGGCATCAAGGCCAAGATCAGCGGCCGCGAGAAGACGCCTTATTCGATCTGGCGTAAGATGCAGAAGAACGAAGTCGGTTTCGAGCAGCTTTCTGACATCATGGCATTTCGCCTCGTCGTCGATGACGTGGACGATTGCTACAAGACACTCGGCGTCGCGCACAGTGCTTACCCAGTGGTACCGGGGCGCTTCAAGGATTACATCTCGACGCCCAAGCCGAACGGCTACCGCTCCCTGCACACCGACATCTTCGGCCCCGAACGCCATCGCATCGAATTGCAGATCCGAACCACGCGCATGCACCAGATCGCCGAACACGGCGTCGCCGCGCACTGGAACTACAAACAAGGGCAGCCAGATAGCGAGGGCCCGAAGTACCGCTGGCTCAGGGAGCTTCTAGACATTCTCGAACATGCGTCCGGGCCGGAGGAATTCCTTGAGCATACCAAGCTTGAAATGTTCTCCGATCAGGTATTCAGCTTTACCCCAAGAGGCGATCTGATCAACCTCCCGCATGGCGCCACGGCCGTTGATTTCGCCTATGCCGTCCACTCCGAGGTTGGCAATAGGTGCGTCGGTGCCAAGATCAACGGCCGCATGATGCCATTGCGGACTCAGCTTCGAAATGGTGACCAGGTGGAGATTATCACCTCAAAGGCGCAAACTCCGTCGCCGACCTGGGAACGCTTCGTTGTTACGGGCAAGGCGCGTGCCCGCATCCGGCGCTTCATCCGCATACAGGAAAAAGAAGAGTACGAGAAGCTCGGCCAGTCGATCCTGCAGCGTACATTCGCCGAGGCCGAATACGAGCTGACCGACAAGGGACTGGCGGGCGTCCTTAATGTGTTCAAACAGCAATCGATTGGGGATCTATGTGCGCAAGTCGGCAACGGCCATACCACTGGGCGCGAGGTACTGGAAGCCGTCTATCCGGGTGTCAAGAAGAGCCGTGGCAAGGCCTTGGTCGAGAACGTCGTCTCCTTTGCCCAGGCCCGACGCAAGAAGTCGAAGAAAGGCGAGATCGCCGACGGCATCTCGATTAAGGGGCTAATCCCCGGCATGGCCATGCACATGGCCGGCTGCTGCCACCCACTGCCGGGCGACCGCATCGTCGGCATCGTCACCACCGGTAAAGGCGTCACCGTCCACACTATCGACTGTGACATGCTGGAAAGCTTCGCCGACATGCCGGAGCGTTGGCTTGATCTCTCGTGGGAGATGGAAAACGATACACCCAACTTGCACGTCGGACGCATCAATTTGAGCGTGCTCAACGTGCCGGGTAGCCTGGGAAATCTTTCTACCATCATCGCCAAGAACGGTGGGAACATCTCGAACCTGAAAATTCTCAGCCGCTCGGAAGACTTCTTCGACATGCTAATCGACATTGAGGTCAAAGACGTCAAACACCTGACCGATGTCATCGCCGCCTTGCGTGCCACCCCCGCCATCAACGCCGTTGATCGAGCCGGGGGCTAGCAGAATTTAGGGAGAGCATAACCCGATGACACGGTGATCGAGATGGTGTCTCCAAAACTTGGATACGATGAATTTCATGCAACATCCGGAAATCTACCTGGTTCGCCACGGCGAAACCGAATGGAATGTCTCGAAACACTACCAGGGGCAGCTAGATTCGAGCCTGACGGCAAACGGCGAAAGTCAGGCCGCCGCAGTGGGTAACCTTCTTGCAGACGTTTTCACCAAACAGGGCGATATGCCTTTCTACAGCAGTCCGCTCGGACGCTGCCGCCAAACAGCGGGTATCATCTGTGAAAAGACAACCTTCAAATCAGATCGAATCATTCACGAGGATCGCTTGATGGAAGTGCATTGCGGCCATTGGCAAACTTTCACACGCCAGGAAGTGAGCGAAAAGTGGCCTGAAGAGTGGGCCCGGCGCCGGGCCAATTTCTGGAACTACGCAATCCCTGGTGGCGGCGAAAGCGGTAACATGCTGCAGGCCCGTGCCAAGGACTGGCTCAAGAGCCTGCCGGAAACATCTCCCATTCTAGTGGTGGCGCACGGAATGATTGGCATGATGATCCGTGGGCTTTGCCGTGGGCTTGCCCCCAACGAAACATTGTCCCTAGAAGCCCCGCAAGGTGTGGTC
>CAZCVU010000415.1:0-2957 GCA_964501745.1 uncultured Flavobacteriales bacterium
TGGGCATGCTGTTGCATCAGGCTCGACCAGCCTTCGAAACCTGGTTCGGCGTGATGCCGGAGGTGTCGGAGGGGTTGCGTGAGTTTGTATTGCAGCGCTAGGTGGTGCGCGGTGAAGGTGATGGCGTCCGAGGGAAGACAGCACCATGGTCGTAATCGGGCTAACCGGGTCAATTGGAATGGGCAAGAGCACGGCTGCCGCCATGCTGAGACGCATGGGCGTACCGGTGCACGATTCTGACGCCGTTGTACACAGCTTGATGTCGGGTGGCGGCGATGCGGTTGTTGCCGTCGGCGAGGCGTTCAATGGCGTCGTGCGTGACGGCGCGGTTGACCGCCGGGAATTAGGCCGCCTGGTGTTCTGTGACCCGGATGGGCTCGATCGTCTGGAGGCCATACTTCACCCGTTGGTTACTCGCGACAGACAGCGGTTTCTGGCCGCCAGCCGGCGCGCGCGGGCGCCTGTCGCCGCGGTCGACGTCCCTCTCCTATTTGAGACCGGAAGCGATAGCGAATGCGACCTTACGGTCGTCGTTACGGCACCACGGTGTGTGCAGCGTTCGCGAATCTTAAGTCGGTCCGGTATGACCGATGAGCGGCTGGAGCAAATCGTCAGGCGCCAGATGCCGGATTCGGAGAAACAGCGAAATGCTGACTTCGTGGTGCAAACTGGCCTTGGATTTCGCGCGACCTTGCGCTCGCTCGCCGGGATTGTCAGACTGGCGAAACGTCGCGCGGGGTGGCAAGGAAGAGGCTCCGCCGTTCCCCGATTGAGGTCAGCCCGGAGCTATGCGCGAAGTCGTTCTTGATACCGAAACGACCGGACTCGACCCGGCATCCGGCGACCGTATCGTCGAGATCGGATGCGTTGAACTCGTTAATCACGTTCCCAGTGGCAGAACCTACCACCAGTATTTGAACCCGGAGCGTGAGATGCCCGATGAGGCCTTTCGGGTGCACGGCCTTTCCGAGGCGTTCCTGGCCGAATATCCCGGCTTTGCGGAGGTCGCCGATGCATTCTTGGAGTTTATCGGTGACGACCCATTGGTGATCCACAACGCCGCGTTCGACATGGGTTTTATCAACAATGAACTGGTTCGTATCGCCCGCCAGCAAATCCCGATTTCACGTAGCGTCGATACGGTTCAGTTGGCGCGGGCCAAATTTCCGGGCGCTCAAGCAAGTCTAGATGCACTGTGCCGCAGATTTGAGGTCGATAACTCGTCGCGGGACAAACACGGGGCACTGTTGGATGCCGAGCTTCTCGCCGAGGTTTACCTTCAACTCATCGGTGGCAGGCAGCCAAATCTGGAACTGGCGGGCGAGAAACAAGATCGCAAAGTGGAAGTCGAAGTCGGCAAAATGCGGCCACCACGGCCCCATTCGGCAAGCGACACCGAGCGCGCGGCCAACGACGCATTGATCGCGCGTTTGACGAAACCGATTTGGCGAACCTAGGTCCTAGGTCGGCGCTCCGTGTGCCGCTACCCGTTGACGATAGAGTTCAACGAAGTCGATCGGATTGATCATCAACGGTTGGAAGCCGCCGTCGCGGGTTACAGCGGCAAGAATCGCGCGGGCAAACGGGAATATGATACGCGGCGCTTCAATTAGGACCAACGGCTGGACATGGTCCGGCGGCACGTTGCCGATGTTGGCTATACAAGAATAGGTCAGTTCGGCAATAAAGATTGGCCGATCATCGCTGTCGGCCCTAGCTTCGATCTGCAGGCTCGTTTCGTACTGGCGATCACCCAGCCCTTGGGCCGTTACGTCGACGCGGATATCAACGCTGGGTACGGCGACCGGATGCAGGTAAATGTCCGGACTCGCAGGACTCTCGAATGACAGATCCTTGATATATTGCGTTGCGATTACCAGCGGCGGTGCTTCGTCGGCGACATCCGCCGCCGGCTCGGTGTCGTCATCGACGTTGGCTTCAGTTTCGTCCGACATGGGTCTGTCCGCCGTCTGCTGCTCACCGTTTGGCTAGCACGGATCGGGGAGAGGCACAACAGAGCCACCGCCAGGATGCGGGGCGGTCGGATCGAAGGCAACCATGGTTCCGTTTTTCACCTTGTGTCCGGTCAATGCGCCGATGAATCCCCAGTGCGTTACCACCACGGTGCCGGCCCATTCATTCTCGCGGCGCATGGTATCTCGGAACTGCCGGCAACGAGCATCGAGCTCACTCTCTCCTTCGCCGGTCTCGGGCCACCATGTCTCTTCGAGATGGTCGAGCTCGAGCATCGGCCAATAGTGTTTTAGTTGCGAGCGTGGCGTTCCAACGTCGCACGTGAACTTGGCATGCTCGCCCACCAGATTTTGTACTTCGATATCAAGCTTAAGGGCACGCGCAATGATGTGTGCTGTTTCAATCGCACGCATGTAAGGGCTTGTGATAACCCGGTCTACATTTTGCCGCAGCAAATAGCGCGCGGCGTCAGCGGCTTGGCTACGCCCGATATCAGTTAGCCGCGGATCGCGTATACCGGGGTCTTGCCGCGTCACGCTGAAGACGACGTTGAACTCCGATTGGCCGTGACGGACAAGGATCATTTGCGCTCCTTCTCGGGTGGCTGCCGCCCGTTCTTCTGCACGTCATCTCCGCCACTGTCTTCGCCCTCCCTGCCAATCTCGTTGAACTCCGCATCGATGATGGTTTGCCCGCCGGTGAAGGTGTTTTGCCAGGATCCCCGCGTGCCGCGCTTGGCAAGCGTTTCAAGTACCAAGCCGCCGATCAGCCGACGTATCAATGGCACAAATAGTAGGAAACCGATGGTATCGGTCAGACACCCGGGCGTTAGTAGGAGCGCTCCCGCCACCAAGAGGCAAGCGCCAGTAAAGATATGCTCCAGCGGCATCTCGCCTCGATTGAGGCTGTCCTGGACTTGTCCCAAGACATGCAGGCCCTGAAGGCGTAGCAGGGCCGTCCCGACGACGGCGGTCGCGACTACC
>CAZCVU010000416.1:0-2953 GCA_964501745.1 uncultured Flavobacteriales bacterium
GCGTGCTTGCAGGAAAGGTGCGACGGATCGAACCCTATGGTTTCACGAAGGTCTCAGCGCTTGGAATCGAGGAGCAGCGCGTTAACATCATCATCGACTTTGCCGACCAGCCGACGCGATGGCAGGCGCTGGGACACGGCTACCGCGTTGAAACCAGGGTCGTGATTTGGAGCGCGCCCGATGTGCTCAAGGTGCCGTTAAGCGCACTTTTCAGAAAAGCTGACGACTGGGCTGTATTCGTGCAGCAGAACGGACGTGCCAGTCTTCGTCGGGTCGACGTCGGGCACAGCAACGACATGGAGGCCGAGATCGTCGACGGTCTCGCCAGCGGTGAGCGCGTCGTCCTGCACCCGAGCGATCGTATCGCCAACGGCACGCGCATCGTCGAGCGCCAGGAAGGTTGATGCCCAGGAAGGTTGATGCCCAGGAGGGTTGCTGCCCGGGAAGGTTGATGCAAGGAGCTCTACCCGCGGCGACACATGTCTCGGAATTGAGCCAATGCTGATCGACTTCCAGCTCGGCGCACGCTAGGTAGAACATCGAAACTACGGGGTATTTCCACGAATGGAGGTGACGTATGGAGTATCGGCGCATCGGTCGCTCCGGACTCAAGGCATCGGTGATCGGGCTCGGCTGCAACAATTTCGGCCGCCGCATTGATAACAAAGCGTCCCGGCTGGTCGTTCACAAGGCGCTCGACTTAGGTATTACGTTTTTCGACACGTCTGATTCGTACGGCATCGGGGGAGGGCTGTCGGAACAATATCTCGGCAGGTCGCTCGGTGCTCGGCGAAAGGATGTTGTGCTGGCCACCAAGTTCTGTAACCCGATGGGCGAGGGGCCCTACGCAACCGGAGCGTCCCGTCGCTACGTCTTCCGGGCGGTCGAGGCCAGTCTCAAGCGCCTCGGCACGGACTGGATCGACCTCTATCAGTTGCATCGCCCTGATCCCCAGACGCCGATCGAAGAGACGCTGGAGGCGCTTAGCGACCTCGTTCAGGCCGGTAAAGTCCGCTATATCGGATGTTCAAACTTCGCCGCGTGGCAACTTGTGGACGCCGACTGGACGGCGCGTTCGCGTAATCTCGCGGCCTTCATTTCGGTGCAAAACAGATACAGCCTATTGGATCGCGACCTGGAGCGCGAAGTCGCGCCGGCAGCGGTGCAACACGGCATCGGCGTACTTCCTTTTTCTCCCTTGGAAGACGGTTTTCTGACCGGAAAGTATAAGCGCGGCAAGCGACCAACCAAGGGCACTAGGCTCGCAGTCTGGGACGCGGTCAGGGAAGCGGTGCTAACCGAAGCCAATTTCGACAAACTAGGAATTCTCGAAGACTTCGCCGGTGAGCGAGGCCACAGTCTTGTGGATCTGGCCTTTGGCTGGCTCGCGTCGCAGCCGCATGTCTCAAGCGTAATCGCCGGCGCGACAAAGCCGTCTCAGGTTAAAAAGAATGTGGCCGCAGGCGATTGGCGTTTATCGTCCGGCGATCTTGAAGAACTGGATGCTCGGTTAGCTGTGGGATAAGGCGCGAATTGCCTAGTCCCCGGGGTACGAGCACGCGGTTTTTCAAATACTATTGGTGGCCGTCCACAGCTAGCAAACGGCCAGCGGTGGGACGGCTTCATAGTGGCAGCAATTGCTACGAGCTTCACCCGGGCCCGGGAGTTTTATGCTGATCGACATCCGAAGCGGTACGCGCTAGGTAGGATATGGGGACAAGCACGGTATCCCCGCAGATGGAGAAGCCGTATGGAGTACCGGCGCATCGGGCGTTCCGGACTCAAGGCGTCGGTGATCGGGCTTGGCTGCAACAATTTCGGCCGCCGCATCGATTATGAAGCGTCGGCGCCCGTCGTTCACAAGGCGCTCGACCTGGGAATCACCTTCTTCGACACGGCCGACCGATATGGCGAAGATGGCTTGTCGGAGCAGTATCTCGGCAAGGCGCTCGGCGCGCGGCGCAAGGATGTCGTGCTTGCCACCAAGTTCGGCAACCGGATGGTCGAGGGGCCATACGGACTCGGGGCCTCCAGGCGCTATATCAACGATGCGGTCGAGGCCAGTCTCAAGCGTCTCGGTACGGATTGGATCGACCTCTATCAGTTGCACCGTCCCGATCCACAGACGCCGATCGAGGAGACGCTCGAGGCTCTTAGCGACCTCGTTCAGGCCGGCAAGCTGCGCTATTTCGGTTCGTCGAACTTCGCCGCATGGCAACTCGTAGATGCGCACTGGGCGGCACACTCACGTAATCTCATGACCTTCATCTCCGCGCAAAACAGATACAGCCTGCTTGATCGCGAGCTGGAGCGCGAGGTCGTGCCGGCCGCCGTGCAGCACGGCATCGGCGTGATTCCCTACTCGCCGCTGGAAAATGGCCTGCTGACCGGCAAGTTTAAGCGCGGCAAGCCGCCTCTCAAGGGCACACGGATCGCAAATTCAGAAGCGCTGAGCTCCGGTTGGCTGACCGATGCAAATTTTGACAAACTAGAGATTCTCGAAGAATTCTCCCGCGAACGAAACCACAGTCTGGTGGATCTGGCCCTCGCCTGGTTGGCTTCGCAGCCACATGTCTCGAGCGTTATCGCCGGGGCCACCAAACCAAAGCAGATCGAAGAAAATGTCGCGGCGGGCGAGTGGCGCCTGACGCAGACTGAACTTGCAGATCTGGACGCCCGGTTATTGGCGGAATAGGGGCTAGTCCCCTAACGCCCGTGTACCAGCCGGCGTTTCTCCAGATACTGCTGGTGGTAGTCCTCGGCTAGCCAATAGCGGCTGAGAGCCATGATCTCGGTCACGACGGGACGGGCGATATCGCCGGACGCCTGAAGGCGCTCCATTGAAGCACGCGCCGCCGCTTCCTGCTCGGGACCGGAAACGAGGATCGCCGAGCGATATTGCGTGCCGACGTCGGGGCCCTGCCGGTTGAGTGTCGTCGGGTCGTGACACTGC
>CAZCVU010000417.1:0-2952 GCA_964501745.1 uncultured Flavobacteriales bacterium
ACCTCCCATAATGCTTAACATATTTTGTGCTGCAACGCGATTTTCGTGTGCAACGGTCCAGCTTCCATGGCCCCTGAAAACCGCCCGTTGCGCGGGTTGTCAACGCGCCGCGCGTTGGGCTATATCCTGTCGCGGCCGAAACTGAAGAAATCGGCAGCCAAAATACATACGGCGACCCTAAACACCGTCCCAATGACAACAGACCTCGCTCCCGGTACTTTCGTCCGGCATCCAACCGAGGTGCGCTGGGGCCTTGGACAGGTTCAGTCCGTCGTCGGCGATCGCGTAACGGTAAGTTTTGAGAACAGGGGCAAGGTGGTGATCAACTCTGCCATCGTTTCCTTAATTACCACGGCAGACGATGCGATGGCCGGCACCCGAAGAGACTAATCTTAGGGTAAGACCAACTGATGACGGCAACTGCAGTCGATTTCGGCTGACCTGGCATTCAACGGTGGACTGATGGCGCAGAGTGAACAACAGGGCGGGAAGTACAAACACCCTGGCAAAGGCCGAAAACGCGGCCTGTCACGGCGCAAGGGACGGCAAGTAGATTCGCAGGCGCTGGAAGAGATACGCGCGCTCCTTGCCGACCGTTCCAGGCAGCGCGACCAGCTGATCGAGCATTTGCACCTGTTGCAGGACTCATTCAACCAGTTATCGGCGGCGCATCTAGCAGCGCTCGCCAGCGAGATGGGGTTGGCCCTTGCAGAGGTCTACGAAGTCGCCTCCTTCTATGCGCATTTTGACATCGCCAAGGATGGCGAGGCACCGCACAAGCTGACAATCCGGGTCTGTGACAGCCTGAGTTGCGAGCTGATGGGGGCACAGCAGCTAGTTACCCAGTTGCAACGCGCTGCCGCCGAAGGTATCCGCGTCGTACGCGCGCCCTGCATGGGACGTTGCGAACGGGCGCCGGTAGCCGAGGTCGGACACAACCACATCACCCAAGCAACAGTTGCAGCCGTGAACGAAGCGGTCGCGGCCGGGCGCACGCAGCCGGAAATCCCCTCCTATGTCGGCTTCGATGCGTATGAGAAGGACGGCGGGTACGCTTTGCTGCGCGCCTGTATTGCCGGCAAACGCCCGGCCGACGAGGTTATCGCCACAATGGAAAATTCCTCGCTGCGCGGGTTTGGCGGCGCAGGATTTCCAACCGGCAGAAAGTGGCGGATCGTCCGGGCCGAACCGGGACCGCGCCTGATGGCCGTCAATGCCGATGAAGGCGAACCAGGGACGTTTAAGGATCGCTTCTATATGGAGAGCGATCCGCATCGCTTTCTCGAGGGCATGCTGATCGCCGCCTGGGTGATCGAGGCCGAAGCCGTCTACATCTACCTACGGGACGAGTATCCACACGTCCGGGAAATCCTCCTGACGGAGATTGCCGCCTTGGAAAGCGCTGGCTTGGCGGCGCACACGAATGTCCAGCTTCGCCGCGGCGCCGGCGCCTACATTTGCGGCGAGGAGTCGGCGATGCTCGAGAGCATCGAAGGCAAACGCGGCATGCCACGTCACCGGCCGCCGTTTGTGGCCCAGGTCGGCCTCTGGAATCGGCCGACACTCGTCAACAATGTCGAAACACTTTTCTGGGTCCGCGACATCGTCGAGAAGGGCGCGGACTGGTTCGCCAATCAGGGCCGCAACGGCGGCAGGGGCATGCGCAGCTTTTCAGTTTCAGGCCGCGTTAAGGAACCGGGCGTCAAACTTGCGCCGGCGGGTATCACGGCCAACGAGCTGATCCACGAATATTGCGGCGGTATGGCCGAGGGTCATGAGTTCAAGGGTTATCTGCCCGGCGGCGCGTCCGGTGGCGTCCTCCCGTCGACAATGGGTGACCTGCCATTGGAGTTCGGACAGCTTGAAGAACATGGCAGTTTCGTCGGCTCCCACGCCGTCGTGATCCTGTCTGGCGCTGATCGTATGTGTGATGTCGCACTCAACCTGATGCGGTTCTTCGAGGACGAAAGCTGTGGTCAGTGCACGCCATGTCGTGTCGGAACCGAGAAGGCGGTCAAGCTGATGGAGCGCGACGATTGGAACCCGGCGCTCCTGGAAGAACTTTCGCAGGCCATGACCGACGCGTCGATCTGTGGCCTCGGCCAGGCCGCAGCAAATCCGTTGAGATCTTTGATGAGATTTTTCCCGGAAGATATGCCGGGATAGACCAGCGCTGGGCAAGCTGGTTACGCCGCTTTCCGGACTGTACTATGCCTCCGCGATGTTGGTGGCAGTTAACGCAATAATATGATCGGGCCTTACGGCACTGATCAGCCAAGCAAGCACACTGGGGAAGAACGATGTCTGAGACAATCCGCTTCACGCTCGACGGCAAGCAAGTCGAAGCGGCACCGGACGAGACCATATGGCAAGTCGCGAACCGCCTGGGTGTCGAGATTCCCCATCTCTGCTATTCGCCCGAGACGGGCTATCGGCCGGACGGCAACTGCCGAACCTGCATGGTGGAGATCGAGGGAGAACGCGTTCTCGCCGCATCTTGTATCCGCAATCCGACGCCTGAGATGACTGTCAATACGGCATCGGAGCGCGCAAAGCATGCGCGTCGGACCGTGATGGAGCTGCTGATCGCTGACCAACCGAGACGCCAAACAAGCCGCGACCCCGACTCCAAGCTGTGGCAATGGGCCGACCGGATCGACATCGCATCGAGCCGCTTTCCGGCACACGATGCGGTGAAGCCCGATTCCAGCCATCCAGCGATGCGTGTCAACCTGGACGCCTGCATCTACTGCAGTCTCTGCGTCCGCGCCTGCCGTGAAGTCCAGGTCAACGATGTTATCGGCATGGCCGGTCGCGGCATGGAGTCCAAGATCGTCTTCGACTTCGACGATCCCATGGGCAATTCAACCTGCGTGGCCTGTGGCGAGTGCGTCCAGGCCTGTCCGACCGGAGCACTGATGGAAGCATCGTTGCTTGACGAGCAAGGTAGCC